>NZ_SDIG01000202.1:0-10390 GCF_004122755.1 Streptomyces sp. TM32 | reverse complement strand
CCGACTTCCAGCTGATCTGCTACGTCGACTCGCTGCGCGGCATCGAGCTGATGGACCGCGCGCTGCGGGAGGCCGGCACCCCCGCCCGGGACGCCGAGGTCGTCTGCCTCGGCGAGTCGATGGTCACCTTCCTGCCCCGCGCCCCCGGCCGGCTCGCCGAGGTCCCCGCCTTCGACCGCGCGATCGGCGGCGCCGAATCCAATGTCGCCTGCACCCTCGCCCGCGCCGGACACACCGCCCGCTGGGTCTCCCGGGTCGGCACCGACGGCTTCGGCGACCACCTCCTGGCCGCCGTCGCCGGCTGCGGCGTCGACACCTCCCACGTCCAGCGCGACCCGCTGCGCCCCACCGGCATCTACTTCCGTACCGCCGGCGAGCGCGCCACCGGCCTCGACGGCGAGACCGCCGACCGCGGCGAGGTCCTCTATTACCGCGCCGGCTCCGCCGCCTCCGCCATGACCCCCGGCCTCCTCGACCGCGCGGCGCTGCACCGCGCCCGCATCCTCCACCTCACCGGCATCACCGCCGCCCTGTCCGACGGCTGCCTCGACGTCCTGCGCACCCTCACCCGCCGCACCCCGGACCGCCCGCTGGTCTCCTTCGACGTCAACTACCGCGCGGGCCTGTGGCGCGACCCCGCCCAGGGCCCCGGGCTCCTCCTCGGCCTCGCCCGCGGCTGCGACCTGGTCTTCGTCGGCGAGGACGAGGCCGCGGCCGCCTGGGACCTGCACGGTTCCGGCGCCGTACGCGCCGCCCTGCCCGAGCCCGCCACCCTCGTCGTCAAGCACGGCGCGGCCGGCGCCACCGCCTTCGACCGGCAGGCCGACGGCACCGACGCCGTCACCTTCGCCCCCGGCCTCCGGGTCGAGGTCGTCGCACCGGTCGGCGCCGGTGACGCCTTCGCCGCCGGCTTCCTCTCCGGCACCCTGCGCGCGCTGCCCGTGGTCACCCGCCTCCGGCTCGGCCATCTGATGGCCGCCGCCTCCCTCACCGTCCCCGGCGACCTCGGCACCCCGCCCGGCCGGGCCCTCGCCGACCGCCTCGCCGCCCTCGCCCCCGCCGACTGGGCCGCCCTGCGCCTCGGCCCCGGCTGGACGGCCGACGGGGGGCACCGCACGGGCGGCGGCACGGGCGCCGGCAACGGCACCGTGCCCGACCCGAGAACGCCGAACCCGCCGGCCACCGCCCGTCCGAGCACCGCCGAACGGCACGCACCCTGCCGTTCCCGGGACAGTGAGGTACGCACATGAGCCCGACCGCCGAACGGCACGCCCCCGGTCGCTGCGCCGACAGTGAGGTACGCACATGAGCCAGACCGTCGACCGCGCACTGAGCATCCTCCCGCTGCTCGCGGAGGGCCCGGCCGGCCTCGAACAGGTCGCGGTCCGGCTCGGCGTGCACAAATCCACCGCCCTGCGCCTGCTGCGCACCCTGCACGAGCACGGCATGGTCTACCGCCAGGCCGACCAGCGCTACCGCCTGGGCGCCCGGCTCTTCGCGCTCGCCCAGCAGGCCGCCGAGAACCTCGACGTACGGGAGATCGCCCACCCCCACCTCGTCGCCCTCAACGAGACCTGCGGACACACCGTCCACCTCGCGGTCCTGGAGGAGAACGAGGTCCTCTACATCGACAAGGTCGAGAGCCGCTACCCGGTCCGGATGTACTCCCGGATCGGCAAGCCGGTCGCGATCACCGTCGCCGCGGTCGCCAAGCTGCTCCTCGCCGACCTGCCCGAACCCGAGCGCCGCGCCCTCGCGGAGAAGCTCGACTACCCCCGCTACACGCCCCGCTCGACGCCCGACGCCACGGCCTTCCTCGCCGAACTGGCCACGGTCCGCGAACAGGGCTGGGCCACCGACCTCGGTGGCCACGAGGAGTCCATCAACTGCGTCGGTGCGCCCGTCCGCGGCACGGACGGGCGCGTGGTCGCCGCCATGTCGGTCTCCGCACCGAACGTCGTCGTCACCGCCGAGGAACTCCTCACCCTGCTCCCCCTGGTACGCCGCACCGCCGACGCCATCAGCCGGGAGTACTCCGGAACCGCCGTCCCCCCACCGTCCGCCGGCCCCGTACAGGAAGCCTGACCACCATGACCGACAAGACCGCACTCACCCCGGCCACCCACACCACCCCGCCCGCGACGTTCTCCCACGGCGTCAAGAAGGGCAACCTCCTCCAGGTCGCCGGCCAGGTCGGCTTCCTGCCCGCCGCCGAGGGCCGGGCCCCCACCCCGGCCGGTCCCACCCTGCGCGAACAGACCCTCCAGACCCTCGCCAACGTCAAAGCCGTCCTCGAAGAAGGAGGCGCCGGTTGGGACGACGCGATGATGATCCGCGTCTACCTCACCGACGTGGCGCACTTCGCCGAGCTGAACGAGATCTACGACGCCTACTTCGCGGAGCAGGGCCTGAAGCAGGCCCCCGCCGCCCGCACCACCGTCTACGTCGGTCTGCCGCCCGGCCTGCTCATCGAGATCGACGCCCTCGCGGTGCTGAGCTGAGGCGCCGACTCCCTTGTCCCGCCTGCCGTTAGCGCCACTCGGCGCACACCGTTCGCCGTACGGCACGGCGCCCCGTACCGACGGGTCGCCGTGCCGCGGACCACCCTGCCCGGAGCTGCCGTCAGGGACCTGTGGGCCCCTGCCTGACAACGGAGTCGCCCCATGTTCCTCGCCGCCACGACCGCCCCCGCCCCACCGCCCCCGCACACCGGCGGACTGCTCGCCCTGATACCCGGCACCGCGGGGCTGCTGACGGTCGCCGCCCTGGGCATCGCCCTGCTCCTCGTCCTGATCATCAAGGTCCGGCTGCAGCCGTTCGTGGCCCTGCTGACGGTCTCCCTCGCGGTGGGCCTGGCCGCCGGGCTCTCCGTCACCGAACTCTTCGGCACGGTGCAGAAGTCCGACGCCGTCTCGCTGATCGAGTCCGGCATGGGCGGCATCCTCGGGCACGTCGCCATCATCATCGGCCTGGGCACCATGCTCGGCGCGATCCTCGAAGTCTCCGGCGGCGCCGAGGTGTTGAGCGCCCGCCTGCTCGGCCTCTTCGGCGCGCGGCGCGAACCGCTCGCCATGGGCCTGACCGGCCTGATCTTCGGCATACCCGTCTTCTTCGACGTCGGCATCTTCGTCCTCGCCCCCCTCGTCTACGCGGCGGCCAAGAGGTCCGGGAAGTCGATCCTGCTCTTCTGCATGCCGCTCCTCGCGGGCCTGTCCATGACCCACGCCTTCCTGCCGCCGCACCCCGGCCCGGTCGCCGCCGCCGGCCTCTTCAAGGTCGACCTGGGCTGGATCATCCTCATGGGCCTGGTCTGCGGCCTCCCCGCCGTCCTCGCCGCCTGGGGCTACGCGGCCTGGATCGGCAAGCGCCTCTTCGTCCCCGTCCCGCAGGACATGGCCGAGGCAGCCGAGGAGGCGAAGGCCGCGGTCACCGCGGAGCAGGCCGCGACGGGTGTACGGCCGCACGAGACGCCGGTCTCCCTGGCCACCGTCCTCACCCTCATCGGCACCCCGCTGCTCCTCATCCTCCTGGCGACCTTCTCCTCCATCGCCCTGGCCCCCTCGACCGGCCGGTCGGTGATCGAGTTCTTCGGCCACCCCTTCGTCGCCCTGACCATCGCCCTGCTGATGTCGTACTACCTGCTGGGCATCCGCCGCGGCTGGTCCCGTACGTCCCTGGAGACCGTCTCCACCGCGTCGTTGAAGCCGGTGGGCAACATCATCCTGGTCGTCGGCGCCGGCGGCGTCTTCGGCGCCGTCCTCAAGGGCAGCGGCGTGGCCACCGCCCTCTCCGACACCTTCCACGACCTCGGCCTCCCCGTCCTCGTCCTCGCCTACCTCCTCTCCCTGGTGCTGCGCGTCGCCCAGGGCTCGGCGACCGTCGCCATCGTCACCACGGCCGGCATCGTCGTCCCGCTGGTCGACGGTCAGGGCATGTCCCAGCCCCACCTGGCGCTGATCATCATGGCGATCTCGGCCGGCTCGATCTTCGCCTCGCACGTGAACGACGGGGGCTTCTGGATGGTGTCGAAGTACTTCGGCATCTCGGAACGGGACACCCTGAAGTCCTGGACGGTGCTGGAATCGGTGCTGTCGGTCGCGGGGTTCGCGGTGGCGGCGGTGGTCGCCATCTTCGTATAGCTGCTGTATCTGCTGTAGCTGGACGGGTCGCCCGGCACCACGGGCGGGCGCCCCCTCGGCTCACGCCGCCCGCCCGTACGCCCGAGCTCCCGCGTACGGCAGTACGGCCCACAACCGCGTCCCGCCACCGGGCTCCGGCGACTCCCCGAACCCCCAGTCGTCGTCGCAGGCATGCATCACACAGGCCAGCAGCAGGAGCACGGATCGCCGCCTGCCGTCGCAGGCCGCCGCGAGACGGCGGTGGGCATGTCGCGGGTGCCCGTCGTACAGGCTGATGCGCAGCGCGTCGTCGCGATAGCGCAGTGACAGGTAGACGCTGTCGGACGGCGTGAACAGACAGGCACAAGCGGCCAGTTCACCGACCACCTGGATTGCGGCTGCGGTCACGTCGTGCAGTCCGTGCGCCTCCAGGATCGTACGGGCGGCCGAGCGTGCCACGGCCGGACTGGCGAGTGCGGCGGGAAGGGTGAGGCTGTAGGCCAGGGATTCCGGGACGCGAGGTGGGCGCGTGTCAACGGCGTGCGGGCAGATGTTCACGGCTGCGGACATGGCAACTCCCTGATGCAGAGGGTTGGTTGATGACACGGCAGCCGGTGGCCTGTCTCCCTGGCGCGACCGTCCCCTCTCAGGGCAGGAGAATGCGGGCAGGCTCGCGCGATGCGCTTCCGACTGCGTTGAGCGTAAGCGTTGCGTTACTGACTGTAGGGGTGTCGGGGGTATCGTGTCCACGTGGCTAGGGGTAAATACCCCTAGCCCGCTTCGTGGACTCGTAGGGCGCATCAGCGGCAGACTGTCCCCGACCACGGCAGAAAGGGCTGCATGTCGACCAGGACCACGCCAACCGTGCGGCAAAGGCGGCTTGGCGCCGAGCTACGCAAGATGCGTCTCGCCGCCGGTGCTACGACCGAGTACGCCGCCGGGTTGTTGGGCATCGATCGCACGCGGGTTTCCAACATGGAGAGTGGCGTCAGGCCGGTCTCCCCTGACCGTGTGCGCACCTTGGCCTGCAACTACGCCTGTCCGGACGCGTCGTACGTCGAAGCTCTCGTCGACATGGCCGCGATCCGGGAGCGCGGCTGGTGGGAGCGGTACCGGGGCACGCTCGCCGCCGGGCTGCTGGACATCGCGGAGCTGGAGTGGCATGCCGCGCGCATCAGCACCACGCAGACAGTCCACGTTCCCGGGCTGTTCCAGACCGAGGACTACGCCCGAGCAGTCTTCACCGCTGTTTTGCCGCCTCCGACGCGACTCGAAGTCGAATTGCGAGTCGCCCACCGGATGGAGCGCCAAAAGGTCTTCGAGCGGCCCGCGCCTCCCACCTATGTCGCCTACGTCCACGAAGCGGCGCTGCGTATGAGGTTCGGCGGTGCCGAAGTCATGCGTCACCAGCTCAAGCACCTGTGCCATGCGTCGGAACGCGAGGGAATCGACGTACGGGTACTTCCGGTGGATGTGGGGGCGTTCCCAGGGGCTGGACATGCTCTCCTGTACGCGGAAGGCGTCGTGCCTCAGCTCGACACGGTGCAACTGGACTCTGCCCACGGCCCGGAATTCACGCACGCCGAAGCCCAGCTCGCGAAGTACCGCGCCCATCTGGACTGGATGGACAACGCGTCGCTCTCGGCCCCGACTTCGCGAGACGTCATCCGCAACATCGAGCGTTCACTCTAGAAAGGTCACCATGCGAGACATCAGCTGGGAAGCGCCCTACTGCGGCGAAGGAAACAACTGCTTCCGCCTCGGCACCGACGAAGACGGCAACGCCTACATCGCCGTGGCCGGCGCCGAGGGCACCTACATAACCGACAGCCGCGAAGCCCTCCGCACGCTCATCCGCGAGATAAAGGCGGGTAAGGCGGACCATCTGCTCTAGTACCTCCACCCAGCCGCGTTCACCGATGAGTGGCCAGCGCTGCCGCGAGACCTCTTGTAGAGGGTTCATGACGGCCCGTCGGGTAGGAAGCCCTGGGGGCAAGACGGTGTCGGTGTGTGGGGTCTCGGCCCCGGATCCCGAACTGGAGAAGAGGTACCACCCGTCGTACCACCCGTCGCCCGTCAAGAACGGGGACGCGCATCTGCTGGTTCCGCCGGCCGTGTGAGGCATCCCTCTCCCGTCGTCGTGGCGCTGGTGGCCCGGGAAGGTCGATCATGTGGTCATGACCTCCTCGCCCCGCCCGCCGCACGACGGTGGTCGACCGGATCCGCTGGGCGGGACCACCGCGCCCGGTGGAGAGCCCGCTCCCGCCCGCGGGTACCTGTTGGACAACGCGCGCGCCGAGGCGGGCGAGCGATTCGTGTGGCTGGCCGAGCTGTTCGACGGTGTGACGCGCGGGCACTTCGATCGACTGGGGGTCAGGGCCGGCTCGCGCTGCTGGGAAGTGGGGGCCGGTGGCCCCAGTATCCCGGAGGCGCTCGCGGCGGCCGTCGGTCCGACCGGGCACGTGCTGGTCACGGACATCGACCCGTCGTGGCTGAAGGCAGGCGACGGGTACGAGGTGCGCCGGCACGACGTCGCCGCCGATCCGCCGCCGGAGCCGGGGACGTTCGATCTGGTGCACGCCCGGCTCGTGCTGGTCCATGTACCCGACCGGGCACGCGCGTTGGCCACGATGGCGGCAGCGCTACGGCCCGGCGGCTGGCTGCTGGTCGAGGACGCCGATACCGCTCTGCAGCCACTGGCCTGCCTGGACGACCGCGGCCCTGCGCAGCAGCGGGCCAACCGGCTGCGCGACGCGGTCCGCGAGCTGCTGAGGCGCCGCGGCGCGGACCTGAGCTACGGCCGGACACTGCCGCGGGCATTGCGTGAGGCAGGCTTGGTGGATGTCGCCGCGGCGGGCACTTTCCCGGTCGGCGGGCCGGCCTGCGACCGGCTGGAGGCGGCGACCATCCGGCACGTGCGCGGCGAGCTGCTCGCGGCCGGCCTGGCCGACGACGCCGAGATCGACGCGCACCTGGCCGCCATCCACGCGGGCACACTCGACCTGACACTCGCGCCGCTGATCTCGGCCTGGGGGCGCCGTCCAATGCCTTGAGCCGGATCAGGCGGTGACTCACGCACGCTGAGGCCCAGCCCGCGAAGTACCGCGCCCATCTGCACCATATGGAGCGCCCGTCGCGGTCGGTCCCGGCTTCGCGTGACTTCATCCGCAACGTCGAGCGCCCACTCTAGGAGGTCACCATGCGAGACATCCGCTGGGAAGAGCCGTTCTGTGCCGAGGGCTCTGCCTGCTTCCGCCTCGGCACCGACGAAGACGGCAACGCCTATATCGCCGTGGCAGGCGCTGAGGACACCTACGTAACCGACAGCCGCGAGGCCCTCCGTACCCTCATCCGCGAGATACAGGCGGGTAAGGCAGACCATCTGCTCTAGGTGGATCCGGGTGCCGCGAAGACCCGAGCGCCCGCCTGCCAGGTGCGGCTGAGGTCTGAGCCGTCGGGGTAGCGGCCGTCGAGTTCGAGGACGACCATTCCGTGCGCGTACGACCAGAGGGCCTGGGCGAGGTGGGAGTCCTCGGTGGCGAGGAAGAAGGGGCTGCCGGCCCACTCCTCCAACCCGTCGGGCAAGGCCTTGCGAGGCAGGGGGCCAGTGGTGGCGAGACGGTACAGGCCCGGGTGAGCGAGCGCGTGCCGTCGGTATGCGGCCAGGAGTACCGGGATGCGGTCGGGGGTGGACGCCTTGGACAGAGCGGCGTGCAGGGCGGCGCCCATCTCGGCGAGCCCGTCTTCCACGAGGGCTGCTTCCACGGCTTCCTTGTTGCGAAAGTGTTTGTAGAGGGAGGGGGCGCGGATGGCGAGGCGTTCGGCGAGCGCGCGCATGGTGAGCTCGTTGCGGCCGCGCTCTTCCAGCAGGTCGCGGGCGGCGGCGGCGATTTGGGCGGCGCGGGGGGTGCGCGGGGTGCGGGTTGGCTGCTGGACGGCGTTCACTGCTGCTCAGCTCGCTTCTTGAGGGCGGTGTTCATGGCCACGAAGGCGTCGTGGACATCGAGCTTGCGGCGTACGAAGGGTACGGCCACGAGCGCGCCGGTGAAGGTCTCTGCCTGAGTGAGCCGTACGCTGCCGGGCCCGGTGTCCTCGATGAGGAAGGAGTGTTCCCCGTCGAGGAGACGGGGTGCCCAAAGCCGCCCGAGCCAGCGCAGCTCCTGCCCGGGTACCGCGGCGCGGACCGTGGGGCGGAAGCGCATGGTGGCACCGTTGCTGACGAGGAGGTTCTCCAGCACAGCGCCCACTTCGGCCGTGCCCTTGGCGCTGACGACAAAGGGATTCCACTGCGCGTAGGCGTCGAAGTCGGTGAGCACCTGCCACACGCGGAGGGCCGAAGCGGCGATGTCGACGTGGGTGCGGACGGTGTACATGAGGGCTCCGGGCGCGAGGCGGCGGTGGCTAACGGCGTTAGCCTCGATCGAGCGTAAGGCTCACGCCGTTAGCCGCGCAAGCGTACGAACCTTGCGGGCATGGCCCTTCGCTGGGCTGGGCGGGTCGGGGTGGTTCCGGTGCTGTCGAGGTCGCGGCCGGCATGGCGCGGCCGCCCTTCAGATTCGGAACGCCAGCCGACCGGTCGGGCCTCCCCTCCGGGTGTACCCGCCGCCCGGCCTCGGCGGGCCCGCGCCGCAGCGGCGCGGGCCCGCCTTCGGGTCCGGCAGTCGTGCGTCAACTCCCTTTGCAGTATTGCCCTTCCTTGCCGATCGCGCGGTACGGGCAGTCGGCGAGGTCCAGCAGCTTGAGGACCGCCTCGCGGTTGCGGGAGGTCTCCTTGGGGATCACCGTGTCCTTCGGGTAGAAGCCACCGGAGCCGAACGAGGACGGGTACATCTCGAAGGTGTAGGCAAAGATCTTCTGGTTCCCCCACAGCCAGTCGTCGATGGAGCCGTCGGTGATGTAGAGGTCGCTGGACTGCTCGGGGGTGTAGCCGTTGCTCGCGGCCATGCTCTTGCCGATGGCGGCGAAGGCGTCGTGGTCGTCCTGCGTCATGCCGGGGCCGGTGTCGTCGTCGGTGTAGCCGAAGGGCCACAGGACCAGTTCGCTGTAGGTGTGGAAGTCGATGGCGGCCTTGATCTGCTGCTTTCCGCCGACGATGCGGCTGCGGACGAAGGAGGAGACGACCTTCACCTCGGGGGCGGAGGCGGGGGACGCGCCACGGTACGTCTCGGAGGAGGTGCTGGACGACGAGCCGCCGCAGCAGCCCCACTTGAAGTCCCAGTTGCGGTTGAGGTCGGTGCCGACGTTGCGGGAACCGGCGTTGGGCTGGCGGTTCTTGCGCCAGCTGCGGAACGAGCCGGAGGCGATGTCGTAGGCGCCGCCGTCCGGGTTCAGGTCCGGAATGATCCAGATCTCGCGGGAGTCCAGCAGCTTGGTGATGCGGGGGTCACTCCCGTACTTCGAGGTGAACTCGCCCAGGAGGTACAGGGCCATCTCGACGGTGAGGTGTTCCCTGGCGTGCTGGTGCGCGGTGAAGAGGACCTCGGGCTCCGCCTCGTCCTTGGTGACGTTCCGGCTGACCTTGAGGGCGAGGATGTTGCGGCCCTCCTGGGAGGTGCCGATGACCTTCTTGCTGACGAGGGTCGGGTACTTGGCGACGACGGCGTCGATCTCCTTCGTGGCCTCGTCGTACGTGTGGTACTTCGTGTACCCGGCGGGGAAATCCCTGACCCGGGTGCCGGGGGAGACCGGACGGGTGGCCGGCGGGTCGGGCAACCGGCGAAGTGTATAGCCCAGTTGGTGGACGGCCGCGGCCTGGGCGCGGTCGGCGGTGATGACGACGGCGCGGGCGTGCACCTCGTCGACGGTGGCGCCGGTCGTGGTGAGCGCGGCGCGCTGGGCGGGCGAGGCGGGGCCGGACACCTCGTACTGGTGCGGGAGTTCGGGGCCGGCCGCAGTGCCGGCGGCGGGTGCGTCGGGCGGGGTGCCGATTGCCTGGGCGGCGGCGACGGGGGCGGCGAGGGCGAGGGAGAGGAGTGCGGCGAGGACGGTGCTGCGTCCGCCGCGGATACGTGGTCGCATGCGGTCTCCTGTGGGGTGTGAGCGAAGCGACGACGTGAGTGTGGGGCCCTGTCATGGGCGGGTCAAGATGTGCGCCGGTCAGATGCGCCGGCAGGTGCGGCGACCAGATGCACCGTCAGATGCGACGGCCCGATGCGGGCGACCAGATGTGAGTAGCGGGCCGCCGCCCTCGTCCCCGTTACCTTTTAGATGGCCCCGATGATCTTGGGGCTCCCGGCCTTCTGGCCCGGCATGACTATGTCCCCCTGTCGACC
>NZ_SDIG01000201.1:0-10404 GCF_004122755.1 Streptomyces sp. TM32 | reverse complement strand
GCTCGAACGGCTACCGGGGGGAGGGGCCCCTCCCCCCGGTAGCCGTTCGAGCCGCGATCCGGGCCACCGCCCAGGCAGCGGTCTTGGGCCACCGTCCGGGTAGCGCCCCCGGGGGGGGCCGTCCGACCACAGCCGTACCCGGATTCCGCCCGGCTCAGCGGCCCTTGTCGTGCGTGGGTATCCCGGCTCAGCAGCCCTGTCGTGCGTGGGTATCCGGCTCAGCAGCCCTGTCGTACGTGGGTATCCCGGCTCAGCAGCCCTGTCGTACGTGGGTATCCGGCTCAGCAGCCCTGTCGTACGTGAGTATCCGGCTCAGCGGCCCTTGTCGTGCGTGGGTATGGGGTGCGGGCGATGGCCGTCGTGGGGGCGGGTCGGCGGGCTCTGCGAGGCATCACTGCGTTTGTGGGGGCGATTCCGGTCGGAGCCGGGGAGTGAATGGCGGGAGTGTGCGTTCTCATGGCGAGACATGGGGCAGCGCCTTTCCGATCGGGGAATTCTCGAAGTACGGGGCGGAGCCGGGGAGTTGCCTGCGACGGCCCAGGGAAGGGGCTATTCGTCCAGTCGGGCGCTGCGGGCGAACGGCTTTTCGCCGACCGCGCCGGACCGCCGTACGGGGTGGAAGAACTTCCCGAGCGGGAGGTAAACGAGGGTGAACAGCACGGATGCCATGTGCAGCAACGCCAGCAACCGATAGCCGCCGCCGTGCAGAAAGAGCGCCGAGAACGTCAGCAGAAGTCCGGTGACGGAGATGACGAGGAGGGCAAGCAACGGAACGAGGTCATAAGCGACGCGCGCTCCGGGTACGGCCGCACGGTCCCGTAGGCGTCGCCACAGGAAATAGCCGGCGCCCGCGATGACGAGCAGGGCCGCGAGGTCGAGCCCGCGGAAAACGAACCAGCCGATGATGTCGGAGGGATCGAAGCCAATGACTCTGAAGCCCCAGATCCGCAGGTCATAACCAGGTCCGGGTCCGGGTCCGGGCCCGGTTGCCGCGGTGAAGGTGAGCCATCCCCAGACGAGCGGGATGCTGATGAGCACTGCCAGAAGGCAGCCCCAGAAGAGGAGTTGGTGGGCGACCCAGCGAGCGGCTGAGTGTGCGCCGACGAATTTCCGGAAACCGAGACCGGCGACGGCCTCCCGGGGCAGCGCGGCGGATACCCGGCGGAGACCTTCCTCGGGGAGGCTGCGGAGACCTTCCTCGGGGAGGTAGCGGAAATCCTCCTCTGCGCGGCCTTCGTCACGGCTGCCGACGCTGGAGCCGCCTTGCCTGGAGCAGCCTTGCCGAGGGCTGCGTGGACTGGGGCCTGCGCTGGATATTTCGGCTCCGGTGGCGTCTTCCGTGGAACGTGCGTCCTTGGAGAGGAGGGTGGGGCGGCCGGCCTGCCTGTGGAGACGGCGGGCGGACGGATCGCTGCATCGGACGGTGCAGCGGTAGGCGATGCCGAAGGCGAGGAAGACCGTGGCCACGGCGTAGGGGAGCAGTGCGGAGTCGAAGTCCCGCAGCATACGGCTGCCCAGGACGATGGCGGCGCTCAGCAGAAGCGCGGCAACCGAGCCCATCAACGTCGCGCGGACCGCCCGGGGCCTGCGCCGGGGCGGCGCCGCTATGTCCCCCGGGTCCACTCCCGAGGCTGCTGGGGCGTCTGATGGCTGTGGCACGGAGCCCACGCTAGGTGGATATAGGGCAGTGGTCCTGTTTTGTGGCCTTAGTGGGTGAGGGCCGCTCCCCGTCCGGGGGCGGCATCGGCAGGCCCACAGCCCCCACAGCCCTGAACGCCGGGCCCGCGCCTCCCCCGGCCGTGATCGCCAGGCCGGCACCTCCCCGGCTGTGATCGCCATCCCCGGACCCGTCTCAGCCACGGCCGCCCGGGCCAGGCTGCCTCGGCCACCATCGCCCGGCCCGCGGCCGCTCGGCTACATGCGCCAGAAGCTGCCCCCGGGCCCATGGTCATCCGCGCCGTGCTCCCCCGGGCGCGCGGTCAACCGCGCCGTGCCCCCGGGGCGGCTCGTTCGTCAGCGGAGAACGGCCGGCATGCCCAGGGCCTCGTGCCACCACAGATCGCGGCCCGGCTTCCAGGAGACCGGCCGCGAGCACCGGTTCACCACCAGCACCTTCCGGTCCGGTACGCCGCCCGAGGCCGCACCCCGTGCCAGCGCGTGGTCCAGCAGCGCCTTCACCGGACGTACCGCCCCGTCCCAGAACGCCGCATCGGCCGTGATCAGCACCCGGGCGGAGGACTCCTGGGTCCGCGCGACCAGCTCGGGCACCGTCAGCGAGACCGGCAGCGTGGTGCGTATCGCGTCCAACCGCCCGCAGGCGAGCGTGGCGATCACCGATTCGGGCACCAGCGGCAGATGCACCGCGACCCGGTCGCCGGCTCGCACCCCGAGCCGGCTGAGCGCGGCCGCGGCCCGCACGGCCTGGTCGAGGAGCATGCCGTGCGTCAGCTCCTCTTGGCGTCCGGGCTCTCCGTTCCAGGTGAGGGCGATCCGCGACGCCTGCGGCTCTTGCAGTTCCCTGGCGTCATCTGCATGCTCTGAAGTCACACGGCGCAACATGCGGACCAGCTTGGAGATCGCCGATCAACGATCGCTGAACGTCCGTTCAACGGGCTCGCGCCCGCCCTCCCGCACCCGCGCGGCAGCGCCTCACGCGCCGGCCCCGCCCGGTCCTCGCCGCGGACTCCAACGGCTCCTCGCCCCGGCCCCGGCGCATCACTCCGGGCCCGGCGCACCGCCCCGGATTCCTCCGGCCGTGCGCGCAGCCCGCCCCGGCACTCATGCCCCTCTCCGGTGCACTCCATCCCCTCTCACCCCAATTCTTTTTCCCGTTTCCCTCCCGCACGTGCGCGAGGGCACATGAGAGGCGGCCCGATGCCCGTCCTGCCCCCATCCGAACAGCGCCCGCGCCCGGGCCGGCCGGCCCGTTGGGCACAGGCCGCCCTTGCCGCCGGCGCCTGCTGCGTCCAACTGGACGCCTTCGCGCTGAACCCGGCGCTCCCGGTCGTCCGCGACGAGCTGCACGGTTCCGCGGCCGCCACGCCCTGGATCGTCAGCGGCTATCTCCTAGCCGCCGGTTCGCTGATGCCGGTGGCCGGCCGCCTCGGCGACCTCCACGGGCGGCGCCGGATGATGACGCTCGGCACGGTGCTCTTCGGCGTCGCCGCCGTGCTGTGCGCGCTCGCGCCGTCGCTGCCGCTGCTGGTGGCGGTGCGGGTGCTCCAGGGTGCGGGCGGAGCGCTGCTCATGCCCGCCGGGCTGGCCCTGCTGACCCACGCCTGGCCGCCGGGGCACGGGCAACGGGCCACGGGCCGGGCGCTGGGGCTGGCCGGACTGGCCACCGTCTGCGGCCCGTTCATCGGCGGTGTGCTCGCCCGGTACATCTCCTGGCGTGCGGTCTTCTGGCTGACCGTGCCCCTTGCCCTGGCCGCCGCCCTGTGCGCCCGGCGGGCGCCGGAGTCCCGTGATCCGGAGGCCCGGCAGCGCTTCGACACCGCCGGCGCGGCCGCCGCCACGGGCGCGCTGGGCTGCCTCGTCCGCTGGCTGGAACATCCCGCGGCCTGGGGCTGGGCGATGGGTGCGGCGGCGCTCGGCGCGCTCTTCGTACGGGCCGAACGGCGCTCCCCCGCGCCGCTGGTGGACCTTGCGCTGTTCCGCAACCGCCCGTATGTGGCGCTGACCGCGGGCGGCGCGCTCGCCAACTCCGCGACCGTGGCGCTGTTGTACGTGGTGCCGTGGGTGCTCCAGCGGAATCACGGGTGGTCGGTGCGGGATGCGGGGGTGGCGTTTCTTGCGCCCGCCGTCGCGCTGGCGGTGGGCGGCCCGGCGGCCGGCCGGGTGCGCCCAGCGGCCGCCGTGCCGGTGATGGCCGGCTGTCTGGCCCTCTCCGCGGTCGGGCTGGGCTGGGCCACGTACGGTACGGGCGCCCCCGCGCTGTTGATGGGGTCGACGGGTGCCGCGGGGGCACTGGGGGTGGCCGGCGGGCTGGCTCTCACCGGTACCCAGGCGGTCGTACGCCGCGAGCGGGCGGGCGAGGCGTCCGGGGTGACGAAGGCGGCGCTGACCGCGACGGCGGGGATCTGGCTCGCCGTCACCGGGGCCGGGACCGGCGGCGTCACCGGGGCCGGAACGGGCGGTGGCGCCGGCCCGGCACTGGCTCTCCCCGCCGCCGCCTGCCTGGCCGTCGCCGCCGTCCTCGCCCTCACCCTGCTGGTCCCCGTGGTCCCCCGGGTGCGGGGACGCCTGGGCCGCCGGGCCGGCCGGGGCGGGGGCGTCCACCGGAACGACTGAGGCGCCGCGGCCCGCACAGGGCCGGCCGGGGCGACTGGGGCGGAGCGGCCGGCGGCTGATGTGGCCGAGACAGCCGCGGCCGTATCGTCCGCGGCCGCGTCGTCCGCCGGCCCGTCCGGCAGCGCTCACGCCGCGTCCGCCGCCACCGCCTCGTAGCCGCCCACCACGTCGCACACGTCCCCGAACCCGTGCGCCTCCAGCAGGGCCGCCGCGATCACCGATCGGTTGCCGCTGCGGCAGTACAGGACCACCGGGCGGTCCGGATCCAGTTCGCCGATGCGGTGCCGGAGGCCGGCCAGCGGAATGTTGCGGGCTCCGGGGAGGGCCCCCGCCTCGTACTCGGCCGGGTTGCGGACATCGATCAACTGGACACCGGCCGGCCACGAGCCACCAGCGCCACGGCCGGCTGCCCCACGGTCCGCCGGTTCACCCCGACCCGGTTCACCACGGCCCGTTTCGCCACGGCCCGGCTCACCCCCACCCAGCGCCCCGCCGCTCCACCAGCCCCGCTCCCCCACCAGTTCCTCATGGCGGATGCGATGGCTGTGGCGGGTGAGGGCGGGGCAGCGCTCCAGTACGGCGGTGGGGTCGGGGAGATGGCCGAGGACGTGGTCGTAGCCGATGCGGGCGAGGCGGAGGCGAGCCTCCTGCTCCGCGCCGGGGTCGGCGAGCAGCACGATCGGGGTGCCCGGGGCGACCACGCTGCCGGTGTACTCCGCGAACCGCGTGTCCAGGCTCGTATGAAACGAACCGGCCAGGTGAGCGCGGGTGTAGGCGGTCAGCGGACGGCAGTCGAGGAGGGCGGCGCCCTGGCGGTCGCGGGCCGCGAGGGCCTCGTCCAGGGTGAGGGCGGTCGGCGGGCCGGGCTCCAGGAGGGGGTGGCCGTCGCGGTTGAGGGCCGCGTCGTGCGCGAAGTAGCCGGGGGTGGCGGGCTGGCCCGCGGTGACCAGTCGCACGAAGTCGGCCTCCGGCATGGGTTGCAGGGCGTAGTTGAGACGCCGCTGGTCGCCGATGGTGGAGCTGGTTTCGGTGGAGAGACTGCGGCCGCAGGCGGATCCGGCGCCGTGTGCGGGAAAGACCCGGGTCGCGTCCGGGAGGGCCAGCAGTTTGGTGTGCAGGGAGTGGTGCAGCCGGGCGGCCATGTCCTCGGGTGAGTGCCCGGCGGCGGACAGCAGATCGGGGCGGCCGACATCGCCGACGAAGAGGGTGTCGCCGGTCAGCACGCCGAACGGCACGTCGTCGTCGGGGTGTTCGCGGATGACCAGGCAGATGGATTCCAGGGTGTGGCCGGGCGTGGCGAGGACGGTGAGGGTGACCCCGTCGCCGTCGTCTCCACCGAGTTGGATGCGCTCGCCGTCCTTCAACCGCCGTATGGGGAAGCCGGTTTCGGCGGCCTCACCGAAGCAGACTGTGGCTCCGGTGGCACGGGCGAGTTCGAGGTGGCCGGAGAGGAAGTCGGCGTGAATGTGCGTCTCGACGACGAGTTCGATGCGCAGGCCGGCGGCTTCCGCATCACGCACGTATTCGTCGGTGTCGCGTCGCGGGTCGACGAGCACGGCCCGTCCGGTGGTCTCGTCGCCGATCAGATACGACGCCTGGGACAGACAGTCGAGGTAGTACTGCGCGAAGTGCACGGTCGGCCTCCAGAGTGTGCGGGCCCGTCCGGCGGCCGGGCCGGGACCCGTCCGGGCAGGGTGCGTTGTGCGGATGCACGGATGTACGTACATTAGGTACGCAGAGGGCGGGCGACAAGCCGAGGTCGGCTGCCCGTCAAGCAATATGACCGTGTATCAGCCGATCCGGTGCCCCTGCCCCGCCCCGCCCCCACTCGTCAGTCCGCGGAGGAATCACCATGACGACCGAGCCGCCGGACGGCGCGCACGAGCCGCGCCCCCTGGACCGGCACTCGCCACTGCCCCTGTGGGCGCAGCTCTTCGCCGATCTGCGCCGTCGGATGGAAACCGGCGCGTTCCACGAGGAGTTCCCGGCCGAGCACCGGCTCACCGTCGAGTACGGGGTCAGCCGGCACACCGTCCGCGAGGCGCTGCGCAAGCTGCGCGCCGACGGCCTGGTGATCGCCGAACGCGGCCGCGCCAGCCGGCTCGGCACCCGCCACATACAGCAGCCGCTGGGCTCGCTCTACAGCCTCTTCCGCGAGCTGGAGGGCCAGGGCGTGGAGCAGCGCAGCGAAGTGCTGCGGCTGGAGCGGACCGCGGACGGCACGGTCGCCGGGCATCTGGGGCTGATCCCGGACGCGCCGCTGATCGTCCTGGAACGGCTGCGGCTCGCGGACGGCGAACCGCTCGCCCACGACACCGCGTATCTGCCCGCCGAGGTCGCCGAGCCGCTGCTGGACGCCGACTTCGGGCACACCTCGCTCTACGGGGAGCTGACCCGGCGCTGCGGGGTGAAGGTCACCGGCGGCCGGGAACGGATCCATCCGTTCCTGCCGGACATCCGCCAGGCGTGGCTGCTGGGACTGGCCGACCGGGAGCCGGCGTTCGCCATCGAGCGGCTGGGGCGGGCCGTGGAGCGGCCGGTGGAGTGGCGCGAGACGGTGGTCCGCGGCGACCGGTTCACCTTCGTCGCGGAGTGGTCCGACACCAGCCGGGCCGTCGCCCTGGCACCGCGGGCCTCGTGTCCGTCCTCATAGCCGTCGCGGCGTTGCCGTGCGGGCTGCTGATCGGGCTGCTGCTGGGCGCGCTGGGCGGCGGCGGTTCGGTGCTGGCGGTGCCCGCGCTGGTCTATGTGCTGGGGCAGTCGCCGCACGAGGCGACCGCGGGCGCGCTGGTCGTCGTCACGGTCGGCGCGGTGACCGGGCTGGTGTGCCACGCCCGTGCCGGGCGGGTCCGCTGGGCGGCCGGCACGGCCTTCGGGGCACTGGGCACGGCCGGCAGCTACCTCGGTTCCCGGTGGAGCGCGGCCCTGGATCCCACGGTGCTGATGGCGGCGTTCGCGGGTCTGATGCTCGTGGTGGCGGCGATGCTGCTGTTACGGGGACGGCGCGCGGCACGGGGGGCGGACGGTGCCGCGCCCTTGGGGGTGCCCGTGCCGCAGGGTGCGGGCGCTGCCACCCCCACCCGCACCCGTCCCGCGCGCGTCGCCGCGACCGCCTCCGCCGTCGGGCTGCTCACCGGCTTCTTCGGGGTCGGCGGCGGCTTCGTCGTCGTACCGGCCCTCACCCTGGTGCTGGGCCTGGAGATGCCGGTCGCCATAGGGACCTCGCTGCTCGTCATCCTCATCAACTCACTGACCGCGCTGGGCACCCGGGCCGGCGCCGGCACCCTGGACTGGCCGCTGCTGGCCGGGTTCGCGGCCTGCGCGGCGGTCGGCAGCAACCTCGGCAACCGCCTCACCGCCCGCCTGCACCCGCAGGCCCTGACCACGGCCTTCGCCGGCCTCGTCACGGTCCTCGCCGTCGCGATGGCGGCCGTCGCCCTCCCGCACCTCTGGGTCCCGTGACCCCGGCCCGCCCGTATCGTCCCGTCCCTTCCACCACCCTCCAGGAGGTACACATGGCTCCGGCATCCGCCGCCCCGTCCCACCACCAGGTCCTGATCGTCGGCGGCGGCACCGCAGGCATCACCGTCGCCGCCCGCTTACGACGTGCCGGCATCCGGCACGTCACCCTGCTGGAGCCCTCCGAAACGCACTGGTACCAGCCGCTGTGGACGCTGGTCGGCGGCGGCCAGGCCCCGTTGCGCGCCTCGCTGCGCACCGAGGCGGACGTCATACCGCCAGGGGTGCGCTGGCTGCGCGAGCGCGCCACCGCGGTCGACCCCACCGCGCGTACGGTCACCACCGCCTCCGGCCGGGTGCTGTCCTACGGGCGGCTGGTCCTCGCTCCCGGCCTGCAGCTCGACTGGGACGGTGTGCCCGGTCTGTCCGCGGCCCTCGGCCACGGCGGGGTGAGCAGCAATTACCGGCCCGATCTCGCCCCGCTCACCTGGGAGTTGATCCGCCGGATGCGGAGCGGCACGGCGGTGTTCACCATGCCGTCCGGGCCGGTCAAGTGCGGCGGTGCCCCGCAGAAGATCGCGTATCTGGCGGCCGACCACTGGCGCAAGCGCGGCGTACTGGGCGCGATCCGCACCATCCTGGTGCTCCCGGAGCCCGCGATGTTCAAGGTGCCGGTCTTCGACCGTGCGCTGACGGAGACGGCCCGGCGGTACGGCATCGAGGTGCGGCTGAGCTCCGAGATGACCCGCCTTGACGGCGCCGCGCGCGAGGCGGAGATCACCGACCACGGCACCGGCAAGACCGAGACCGTGCACTACGACCTGCTGCACGCCGTACCGCCGCAGCGCGCCCCCGCATGGCTGGCCGACGGCCCGCTCGCCGACCCCGACTCCCCGCACGGATACGTCAAGACCGACCGGGAAACCCTCCAACACCCCGATTTCCCGAACGTGTTCGCCCTCGGCGACGTCGCCCATCTCCCGACGTCCAAAACGGGCGCGGCGATCCGCAAGCAGGCCCCGGTCGTCGTCGCCAACCTCCTCGCCGGACTGCGCGGACGCCCCGCCACCGCCCGCTACAACGGCTACACCTCCTGCCCCCTGGTCACCGCCCGGCACAAGATGCTGCTCGCCGAGTTCGACTACGACCTGCAGCCCACCCCCTCGATCCCCTTCCTCGACACCACCCGGGAACGCACCGACATGTGGTTCCTCAAGCGCTACGGCCTGCCGCAGCTCTACTTCAAGGGGATGTTGAAGGGGTTGGCCTGAGGGCTTGAGGGCTGAGGGCTTGAGGGCTTGAGGGCCCGAGGGCTTGAGGGCCCGAGGCAATGGCCTGAACGGCCGCCCCCGAACGGGCCGGGAGCGTGCGCCGGCCGGCTGGAGAAGCCGGCCGGCGCGCTCGCGATCGTCCTACTGCGTGCTCGCGATTGCCCTACGCCGCGCCCTCAGTTGCCCTACGCCGCCGCCATCTCCCCCACCACGCAGGCCACGTTGTCCGGCGCTCCCGCCTCGTGGGCCAGGCGGATCAGCTCCCGTACGGCCTGGTCGGGGGTGTCGGCCGCGGTCAGCACGTCCTGGATCGTCTCGGTCGGCAGCACTCCGGTCAGACCGTCGGTGCACAGCAGATAGCGCTCCCCGGGCCGTGCTTCGAGCAGCTGCACATCGGGGGTGAACTCGGTGTCCGCGTCGAGCGAGCGCAGCAACAGGGCGCGCTGCGGGTGTGTGGGAGCCTCCTCGGGGGTGAGCCGGCCCTCGTCGATCAGCGACTGGACCAGGCTGTGATCGTGGGTGATCCGGAAGAGACCGGAGTCGCGCAGCGCATAGGCGCGCGAGTCCCCGATGTGCAGCAGCGCCAGCCGGCTGCCGGAGCGCAGCAGCGCGGTGAGGGTGCTGCCGGTCGCCTCGTCCGCCGAGGGGGCGGCGCGGTGGGCGCGACGGGCCGCCCCCTCCAGGGCGCCCAGGAGATCCTCCGAGGTCAGGTCCTGGTGCTCCAGGCCCTTGAGGGCGTCGATCGCAGCGGTGGCGGCCGGGCCGCCGCGCGGGCCGTAGCCGTCGGCCACGGCCAGCAGCCGCGGTCCCGCGTAGGCCGCATCCTGGTTGGCCGGGCGTACCAGCCCCCGGTCGGTCAGGGCGGCGCAACGCATCGTCAGGGGAGTACGGGGCGTACGGGGAGCGGTCATTTCGGTGTCCTTCCGCTTCAGCTGATCGACGAGGAAGGCGGCCAGGTCCCGGCGGGCCTCGGTGTCGGCCTCGACCTGCGCCCAGTACGCGGCGACCACCCCGGCAGCCGCGGCCGGCGCCAGCTCGCACACCTCACGGATACGGGCCAGCGGCATCCCGAGCCGGCGCAGCCAGGCCACCAGCCGGGCCCGTTCCAGTTGGGCCGGGGCGTAGTGGCGGTAGCCGCTGTGCGGGTCGACCCGGGCCGGGGGCAGGAGGCCGAGTTCGTCGTAGAGGCGCAGCGCCTTCGGCGAGAGCCGGGAGGCCCGTGCGAACGCCCCGATGGTCAGCAACTGACCGTCCTCGTAGGGCGTCATGTCCGCCCCCGTACGCACCTCGGTACGCGCCTCTGTCCGCGCCTCCGCAAACGCCGATGCCGGCGCCTCCGTCCACCGGTCCATCGCCCCCTCCACCGCCCCGGCCCAACTGGAAC
>NZ_SDIG01000020.1:0-67747 GCF_004122755.1 Streptomyces sp. TM32 | reverse complement strand
CGCTCCCTCCACCCCCGCCCCCGCTCCGGCGTCCCCCGTCTTCGCGCCGTACGTCGACACCTCGCTCCGGCCCTCCTACGACCTTCTCAAGGGCGCCCGGGAGACCGGGGTGAAGGAGTACAACCTGGCGTTCGTCTCGCCGGGGGACGGCTGTGTGCCCAAGTGGGGCGGCCGACAGGAGCTGGCCGACAACCCGGTGGCCCGGCAGGCGGACCGCCTGCGCGCCCAGGGGGGCGAGGTGCGGATCTCCTTCGGCGGCCAGAGCGGAAACGAACTGGCGCGGGTCTGCGGCTCGGTGGACAAGCTGGTGGCCGCCTACCGCAAGGTCATCGACGCCTACCACCTGACGAAGGCCGACTTCGACATCGAGGGCCCCGCCCTGACGGACACCAAGGCCAACGACCTGCGCGCCCGGGCGATCGCCCGGCTCCAGCAGGGCCGGAAGCTGGATGTCTCTTTCACGCTGCCGGTGATTCCCTCCGGCCTGAACCGGGACTCCCTCGCGGTGCTGAACAGCGCGAAGAAGAACGGCGTCCGGGTCTCCGCCGTGAACATCATGGCCATGGACTACGGCACCTACTACGACGGTGACATGGGCAAATACGCCATCGACGCCGCCACCGCCACTCACCGGCAGATCAGGGCGGCGCTGGGCCTCCACAGCGAGGCCGCGGCATGGAAGGCGGTCGGGGTCACGCCGATGATCGGGGTGAACGACGTCAAGGGTGAGGTCTTCCGTCCGGACGACGCCGCGGAACTCATGGCGTTCGCCGAGAAGAAGGGGCTCGGCCGGCTGTCGATGTGGTCCCTCACCCGCGACAAGCCCTGCCCGGACGGCGCGAACATCAAGGCGCAGGCGTCCTGTTCCAGCATCGGGAAGAACTCCAACGAGTTCGTGCGGGCCTTCACCGGCTGACGAGCGAGCCTCCGTGCGCGGCCGGCAGCCCGGCATCTCGGCCGGGCCGTCACATCACCGGCGGCCCGACCTGACGGTATCGGCGCCCGGACACCGGCCGGGCGCCGATACCGCTGCCCCTGGAGGAGGCGGACTCCGCGCCGGCCCTAAACATGCCAGCTGACGGTCCCGTCGGCCGCGGTCAGGACGACGAGCAGCACGAGGTCGAGTACGCCGAACGCCAGGCCCAGCCAGGCGCGCAGCCGACGGATCGTGCCCCGGGAAAGCGCCAGGACGCCGAACAGGACGGCGCACGGGCCGAAGAAGACATTGAAGATCACGGTCCCCAACAGGCCGCAGACGAAGGCCGCGACGGCCATCCGATCGGCCTGCGGACGCGGGCCGGTCTTCAGCGGGATCCAGGTCGATGTCATCGCGAGGCTCCCTTCATGCCGCTCCTGCGGCGTTCCCGCAGGAAGAACACCGTGAGCCAGGCCGTGATGGCGATACCACCGACCACGGTGACGGACACGGGGACATGACCTGCGGTCCCGAGCAGCGCACCGAAGAGGAAGAGGGCGACAACCAGGAAGAGCATGCTGTGCCTTTCGTGCGAAGGCCGGCGCATGCCGCGGCCGGCCCGAGCGGGCACCTGCCGCTCCGTTGCGGCGGCTTGCGTGAAGCCGGGTACCCGCATCTCGCACACCTATGGGCGGCTTCCGCCTTCCACGGCATCGGGTGCGGGCCGGGGGGTGTGCCGATAGTGGTCGAGCTGTGTGATGCCGTTGTAGCCGTAGCTCTCGGGGTGGAGTTCGTACAGCGCGACCCCGGCAACCGGCGGCAGCACGCCCAGGGTCTCCCGCAGCAGCGCGTAGGCCTCGCTGATGAACCGCCCCTTCTCCTCGGCGCTGTTGGTGCCCGCGGTGATGCTCACCTCCACGTGCGCGCCGGTGGCCTCCCGGACGGGGCGTCCGGCTACGAAGAAGTGGTCGGCCGGGGACGGGTGCACATGGACCGTGGTGCGGGCGGCGGACTTTCCGAGCACGGAGACGGCCAGGTCCGTCAGGCCCTCGGCGAGCGCGCGTCGACGGGCGGGCGCCAGGTCCGGGTCGGAGACGGTGACGCGGATGTACGGCATGGGGCGAGACCTTTCCAGGAGGGGGAGTGGATGCTCATGACCCTTTCCGGTCAGGGAAGATGAGTCCAACGCAGAGGGCTGATGGGCTCATGAGGGGGGCTCATGACGTGGGGTGGGGAGGCATCGTGGCGCTGAATCTGCCGCAGTTGCGCGCGTTCGTCGCCGTCGTGGACGCGGGCGGGTTCGGTACCGCGGCGGCGGACCTGGGACTGAGCCAGTCGGCGGTCTCGCACGCCGTCGCCTCGCTGGAACGCACCCTCGCCGGCCCGCTGCTCGTCCGCTCGACTCCCGTACACACCACGGCCCTTGGGGACGCGGTCCTGTCCCACGCCCGCTCGGCGCTGGCGGCGGCGGACGCGGTCGTCGACGCCGCGGCCCGGCACACCGCGACGGCAGAGGCCACGGTGCGCCTCGCCGCCACCCCCACGGTCTGCCAGGGACTGCTGCCCTCGCTGCTGCGCCGCTGGTCCGAGCGGCTGCCGGCCCTCCGCATCCGCGTCTTCGAAGGCAGCGGCGAGGAGACCGAGGCCTGGCTCGCGAGCGCGGCGGCGGACGCCGCCATCGTGGTCGACCCGCCCCCGGTCGCCGGCCGGGAAGACCCCCGTGCCGGCAGTGGCGCGCTGCTGGCGACCGACCCCTTCCTCGTCCTGCTCCCGCAGGACCACCCGCTGGCGGGCGAGGAGACCGTCCACGTCGCCGACCTCGCGGACGACCCACTGATCCTCTCGCCCAACGGCTGTGAGCGGCACATCCGCACCCTCCACCAACTGGCGGGGCTGGAGTACACCCCGGCTCATCGCGTGCGGGACCTCGGCACGCTCATCAGCATGGTCCAGGCCGGTCTGGGTGTCGCGATCCAGCCGGAGGTCTCCCGCCCGCTGGTCCCGGACGACCTCGTCCTGGTGCGGATCACCCCGCACCACAGCAGGAGACTGGTGCTGTGCGGCCCGCAGAACCGCCCCTGGCAGCCGGCCGTGCAGGCCCTCGTGGACTCGGTGGCGCAGTTGCCCACGGGCGCGCGCGGCGTCGTCTGACGGCGCGCGCGACAGCCACCGGGGCAGCCACGTGCCCTCCGCTCAGCGGCCGGTCACCTTGCCCCCAACGGGCGGCGCACTTTTGGGCGTTGCGACGCCCGGGAGCCGGGCCCCCTCACCTGCCCCAGATCTTCCGATAGGCCGCGCGGTAGCCGGGCGGGTCCCACGTCGTGGCGCCGCCGCTGTCGGCCGCCGTGGTGATGTGCACGGGGGCGACATATCCGCTGGCGGGCCTGCCGGAGAAGGCGCGGTTGAATTCGTCGAGGATCTGCCAGCCCTGCTGGGCGAAGGGTTCGGGAACGGTGGCCGCCTGGAACTCCCTGCTGTTGATGCGCTGGAAGGCGGACGGATCGCCGTCGCCCGCACCGATGTTGAAGGGGGCGCCGCCACCCTTCTTGCGTGCGGCCCGCAGCGCCGGGGCGGCATCGGCGAAGTACACGTCGTTGATGGCGACGGAGTGCGTCCAGCGGTCCCGGAAGCGCGAGAGCAGCGAGGAGACCTCCTGGGGGGTCCGGCTGCTCGTGTCCGAGATCGGAATGTTCTCCTCGGCCAGCAGCCGGACGCCGGAGCAGGTGGCCAGCGCCTTCTTGATCAGCTCGGACTTGTTCCTGGCGAACGGGATCGAGGCATCGGTGAACACGACGACCCCGGCGTGGCCGTGGGAGTGCGCGATGATCCAGTCCGCGCTGATCCTCGCGACGTCCTGGACCCGGGTGGTGACGTTGCTGAAGAGCTTGGGGTCCTTGCTGGGACCGGGGGCGTCGACGGCGTGCCAGCCGACGAGCGGGATGTGTGCGGCGTTGGCCTTCGCCACCTGTTGCGACGTCAGATGTGGGTCGAAGCCGCCGATGACGATGCCCGAGGGCCGCAGGGTGATGGCCTGGCTGAAGGCCGCCTGGATCCCGGCAGGGGTGCCCTGGCCGTCGATCACCCGGACGTTCCAGCCGATGGTCCTCGCCGCCTCCTCCACGCCCTTGGCGGCACCGGCGACGCCGGGGTTGTTCATGGTCTGCGCGACATAGACGATCCGCTTGCCGGGTACCGCCCGGGGGCCGGTGGTGGGGCCGTCCCATGCGGAGTGGGTCGTCATGGCCCGCTGCACGGCCGCCCGGGCACCGGCCAGGACGGTGGGGCAGCCGGTCCGTGCCGGCCCCGGCGAGTAGGACCCGCCGCCGGTCGAGGTGCCGCGCTCGCAGCCGGTGAGCACGGTGGCCACCACCGCCAGAACGGCGGCGCCGGCGCGGGCGGTCCTGCGGTGCGAGGGCACGGGCACTCCTTGCGGAGGGGCGACACGGTGGGGACAGCCGGCGGTCAAGGGGTGGTTTGCGGCACGTCATGGCGGGGCCGGGGAGGTGCCGCTCGCCCCCGGCGCAGCTGCCGGCGCGCGGCATAGCCGGCCATGCCGACGGCGATGAGCAGGGTCGCGCCGTTGAACAGCGGGGTGACCCAGAACTGGGCGCCGAGCTGACCGATGCCGGCCAGGCCGATGGCGAGGATGACGACGGCGACCAGGGTGCCCAGGGCATTGGCGCGGCCGGGTCTGATCGCGGTGGAGCCGAGCAGCGCACCGACGAAGGCGGGCAGCAGGTAGTCCAGGCCGACGCTGGGGTTGCCGATGCGCTGCTGCGCGGCCAGCAGGACCCCGGCGACACCGACGATCAGACCCGATCCGGCGAAGGCGTAGACGACGTAGCGCCGGGTGGGGATGCCCACCAGCTCGGCGGCGCGGGGGTTGGAGCCGATGACGTACAGGTACCGGCCCAGCGGCAGTCGTTCCAGGAGCAGCCACAGCACGGCGGTGAGGGCGAGGACGTAGTACGCGGCGACCGGCAGGCCGAGGAACCTGGAGTCGTAGAGGTCGGTGAACGCGGCCGGCAGACCCTGCGGGCCGGGGACGATCCGGGCCCCGTTGGTGATCCAGCCGGTGACGGCGTACAGGATGCTGCCGGTGCCGAGGGTGGCGATAAAGGAGTCGATCTTCGCGAATTCGACGACGACACCGTTGAAGGTGCCGACGACCGCCCCGCCGAGGACCACCACCAGGCAGGCGAGCGGCCACGGCCACCCCCCGTTGGCGATCAACTGCATCGTCATGACGTGCGCGAGGCCGAGCCCGTAGCCGATCGACAGGTCGAAGTTCGCGGTGACGATGGGGATCATCGCGCCGAGCGCGAGGATGGCGGGGATCGACTGGTTGGACAGCACCTGGGAGATGTTGTCCAGGGTGGGAAAGGTGTCCGGCAGCGCCAGCGAGAAGGCCAGGAACAGCAGGACGGTGAGGGCCAGGAGACCGTAGGCACCGAGGAGGTGACCCCACCGGCGGCCCCACGGAGGCCGGGAGAAGGGCGGCATCGTCACCCCGTCCCGGTGAGTGCGGCCATGGCCGAGGAGGCGCGGGCGAGCCCGGCCGCCGTGAGGGCTTCGCCGCTCAGCTGCACGGTCACCCGGCCGCGGACGAACACCAGGGCCCGGTGGCACACGTCGGCGACCTCCTCGAAGTCGGTGGAGAGGAGGAGGACCGCGAGGCCGTCGGCCAGCGCCTCCTGGAGCAGGCGGTAGATCGCCGTCTTGGCGCCGACGTCCACCCCGGCGGTCGGCTCTTCGAGGATCAGCAGGCGTCGGTGCGTCCCGAGCCACCGGCCGACCAGGACCTTCTGCTGGTTCCCGCCGGACAGGGTGGCGATCGGTGCCTCGGTGTCCGTGGGGGACACCGAGAACCGCTCGACCAGGGCGGCGGCTTCGGCGCGCTCACGCCGGGGGCCGGTCCAGTGGAAGGCCGGCACCCCGTTCGCCCGGGGGTTGGCCAGGAAGTTCTCCCGCACCGTCAGTTCGGCGGCACAGCCCTCTTCCTGACGGTTGCTGGTCACCAGGCCCACGCCGGCGGCGACGGCGGCGGCGACCGTGTCCGGTGCGTACGGGCGCCCGTCGAGCAGGGCGCGGCCGCCGAGGAGGTGGCCGGCGCCGGCGAGGGCGCGGCCCAATTCCATGTGCCCGGCGCCGGTGAGGCCCACCATGCCGAGGATCTCCCCGGTGCGCAGTTCCAGGCTGACCGGCGCGGTGTTCTCGGTCCGTACCCGCTCCAGGCTCAGGACGGCCGGGCCCGCTGCGGGTGCGAACCGGTAGCCGCCCGGTGCGTGGCCCACGATGTCGTGCACCAGCCGGGCCGGGGAGTAACCGGAGAGCGGGCCCTGGCTGATGAGGCGGCCGTCGCGCAGTACGGCGAAGGAATCGGCGACCTTGTACACCTCGTCGATCCGGTGGGTGACGTGGACGAGGGCGTGGCCCTGGTCGCGCAGGGTGTGCAGGACGTGGAAGAGCCGGTCGCAGTCCGCTGCCGGGAGGCTGGCGGTCGGCTCGTCGAGCACGATGAGTGCGGCCCGGGTGGACAGCGCGCGGGCGATGGCGACCAGGGAGCGTTCGGCGCGCGGGAGGTCGGTGAGGGGGGTGTCCGGGTCGAGGTGCGCGGCGACGACGTCCAGTGCCGCGGCGCCCTGCCGGCGGGTCCGCCGCCAGGAGAGCAGCCCCGCGCGGCGGGGGTACCCGGTGCCCAGCGCGATGTTCTCGGCGACCGTCATCCACTCGACCAGTCCCAGGTCCTGGTGGATGAAGGACATGGCGCGGGCGGCCGCTTCGGTGCCGAGCGGGTGCCCGGCGACCGTCACCTCGCCCTCGTCCGCGTGGTGGACGCCCGCGAGCACCTTGATGAGGGTGGACTTCCCCGCGCCGTTGGGACCGAGCAGGGCGAGGATGCGGCCGGGGCGGATGTCGAGGTCGACGGCGTCGAGGGCGAGGGTGCCGCCGAACCGTTTGCTGAGACCGCGTACACGGACGAGGGGCTCCGGGGCACCGCGCGGGGGAGGGCTGCTGTCTGGAGCGTCATGCACGGACTTCTCCGGGGGTCGGCCTCGTGGTTCTTCCTGCGTGCCCCGACGGGCTGGGCCGCGCTGTGGGGCGTTCCGCGGCGGTGCGGGCGGCGCGTGGGGATTTCGCGGTGCGTCATTCGTACCGGTATCGGCAATTCCGCCATGGTACGGCCCGCTGGGGCTCCGCGACCGTATGGCCCCCTAGAGCGCGGGGATGTCGTCGAAATACCTCTCGGCGGCGTCGGCGTTTCCGGGCGCCTCCAGCGCGCACTCGGCCCAGATGACCTTGCCGTCGGCGGTGTAGCGGGTGCCCCATGCCTGGGCGAGTTGGGCGACGAGGAACAGGCCGCGGCCGCCCTCGTCGGTGCTGGCCGCGTGGCGCAGGTGCGGGGCGGTACTGCTGGTGTCGGAGACCTCGCAGATCAGCGTGCGGTCGTGGAGCAGGCGGACCCGGATGGGGCCGTTGCCGTAGCGGACGGCATTGGTGACCAGCTCGCTGAGCAGGAGTTCGGTGGCGAAGACGACCTCCTCCAGCCCCCATGCGGCCAGTTGGCGGGTCACGGCGGCGCGGATACCGGAGACCAGCGACGGGTCGGCGGGCAGCTCCCAGGTGGCGATCCGCCGGGGGTCCAGGGCGTGGGTGCGGGCGACGAGCAGGGCGATGTCGTCGTCGGGGTGCTCGGGCACCACCGTCCGGACCACTTCCGCGCAGGTGTCCTCGGGCGACCGGCCCGGGTGAGCCAGCGCCCGGCGCAACTGGTCGAGGGCCGTATCGACGTCACGGTGGCGGTCGCCGATGAGCCCGTCGGTGTACAGGACGAGCCGGCTGCCTTCGGGGAGGTGGAACGCGGCGGTCTCGAAGGGGAGACCGCCCAGGCCCAGGGGCGGGCCGGCGGGCAGGTCGGGGAAGGTGACGGTGCCGTCGGGGCGGACCAGCGCGGGCGGGGGATGGCCGGACCGGGCCATCACGCACATCTGCGAGGTGGGGTCGTAAATGGCGTACAGGCAGCTGGCGCCGATGATGCCGGTGCTGTCGCAGGAGGCGTCCTCGGTGGTTTCGTCCCGGTCGAGGCGTCCCACGAGATTGTCGAGGTGGGTGAGGACTTCGTCCGGGGGGAGGTCCAGTTCGGCGAAGTTGCGCGCGGCGGTGCGCAGCCGGCCCATGGTCGCGGCGGCGTGCAGCCCGTGCCCGACGACATCCCCGACGACGAGGGCGACGCGGGTGCCGGAGAGCGGAATGACGTCGAACCAGTCGCCGCCGACCCCGGATGCGGCCGGCAGGTAGCGGTGGGCGACCTCGACGGCGCTCTGTTCGGGGAAGCGCTGCGGCAGCAGGCTGCGCTGCAGGGCGAGGACCACGGTGTGTTCGCGGGTGAAACGGCGGGCGTTGTCGACGCAGATGGCCGCGCGGGTGGCGAGCTCCTGGGCCAGCGAACGGTCGTCGTCCCCGAAGGGGGCAGGGTCCTGCGAGCGGTAGAAGCTGGCGATGCCCAGGGCGATGCCGCGGGCGAGGAGGGGCACGGCGATCAGGGAGTGGATGCCGTGGTCGAGCAGCTGCCGGGTGTGTGCGGCGTCCTGGGCGATCCAGTCCGTGGCGACGGTCAGATCGGGTTCGAGGATCGGCTGACGGTCGGTCAGACACCGGATCTGCGGGGTGGTCGGGCGAAGGGTGACCCGTCCACCGGCAGGGTAGAAGGGGCAGTCCGCACGGATGCCGTGGACCACCGTGCGATGCAGGCCGGTGTGCAGGTCGGTCGGCTCCTCGCCGCGCAGCACCGCCTCGGGAAGGTCGATGGTGACGTAGTCGGCCAGCCGCGGGACGGCCATCTCGGCGAGTTCCCGGGCGGTACGGCTCACGTCCAGGGTGGTGCCGATCCGGGTACTGGCCTCGGACAGCAGCTCCAGCCGGCGCCGGGCCGCCACGGCGTACGAGCCCACCCCCGGCTCGCCGATCAGCACCACCCCGCCGGTCGCACCGCCGGTGGCCGGTTCGGTGGTGCCGGCCGTGCCCGGCGGACGGGCCGTCGTGACCGGCCGGCCGGGTTCGGTGGCGTAAAGGTGTCCGGGCGGCCCGGGCGGCGGAACGGCGGGGGCGGCGGCCTGCGGCGCCAGGGCGCCGGGCGGGGCGCCGACGTCGGTGAGGACCGCGAGGTGCCGATGCGGGGTGGGGAGGACCGCCTCGATGACGATGCCCTCCAGTCCGGAGGAGCTGATCACCGGGCGGCTCAGCAGGGTGGCCCGCCGGCCACCGGGCAGGAAGACCTCGACGGCGGCGCGCTGGGCGGAGGCGATCAGATCCGCGGCCTTCTCCTTGAGGATCATCTCGTCGCGCCAGTCCAGCCCGGTCCCGGCTGCCTCGTCGAGCTGACCGTTGCCCGTCGTCTCGCGGGCCGGGGCGCGGCTCCTGGCGTCCAGGTACGCCTGCAGCAGGGCGCGTTCGCGCATCGAACTCTGATCCAGCAGCCGTCGTTCGATGGCGCCCGCCGCTCGGCTGATCACGGTGTTCAGCGCCGCGTCCGCCTCGGCGGGCGGGTAGCCGAAGCACAGGACGCCTTCGATGCGTCCGCTGAGCGGGTCCCGGACGGGGATGGCCGCACAGGCATTGGTCTGCGAGCGTTCGGCGAAGTGCTCGGCGCCGTAGACGGTGATCAGCTGCCGTTCCGCCAGCGCCAGTCCGATGCCGTTCGTCCCGCCGAACTGCTCGGCGAACACGAAGCCCGGGACGCTCTGGATCGCCGCCAGATGCCTGACCAGTGAGGCTTCGCCGAAACGGCGTTGCAGCACCGTCCCGTGTCCATCGGCGAGGCACACGTTCATGTTTCTGCCCGTGAACCTGGCCTGGAGCCGGTCCAGCACGGGGCCGGCGGCACGGACGAGCCGGCCGTCCAGATCGATGTCCTGACGGAAGGGGAGCTCGCACCCCTCCGGGGTGAGCCCCAGGGACCGGGAACGCTGCCAGGAATTCAGGATCGGGCTGCGCACGGTCCCCTCGACCGGCCCACCGTGAAGGAACTGGTCACGGGCGCGTGCGGGGCCGAAGTCGCCTGCCCCAAGCCCCATGCCGATCACCTGCCACATCGGTACGTGCTGCTATGGCCGCCCGTCCGCCCGTCGGAGCAGCTGCACCGTCAGGTCTAATTGTAGAGCTTTGTACATATATCGGTAGCTAGTACGGACGGGGTGGACGGTGGGGGTGCAGGGGCCTGGGCCGGTCGGCTCACGGGTCGCGGCCCCGCTCCCGCCGACGGGGAGACCGGGCCGGCCCGCCGCCGCGATAACGACGACGACCTCGGCCGTCACAGGACCGCGACCGGCGTGACCGGCGAGCCCGTGCCGCCCGGGATGTGCAGCGGAGCCACCACGAGGAGGAACGTGTAACGGCCCTCCTCGGCGCCGGCGGCGGAGAGCGCTTCGAGGTCGAGGTTGTCCAGGAGCGGCACGCCCATCGCGGCGAGGGCGAGCGCGTGGACCGGCGAGTGCAGGCCCTCGACCGGCGAGGGCCGGACATCGCTGTCGCCGTCGCCGCCGAGCAGGGCGATACCCCGCCCGGCCAGCAGGGGCATGGCGTCCACGTGCAGCCCCGCGCTCGCCTCGCCGGGGTCCCAGGCGCCCTCCTCCTGGCGGCGACGGAGGCTGCCGGTCCGCAGCAGCACCGCGTCGCCCGCGCCGATGGTCACGCCGAGCGCCTGCTCCGCGGACACGATGTCGTCGGCGTGCACCGCCCGTCCGGGCGTCAGCCACCGGCAGCCCAGAACGGCCGGCAGGTCGAGGAGTACGCCCCTGGTCACGAGGGAGCCCAGCGCCGAGACGGCGCCGAAGCGGGCCCCTCCGGCGTCGACGCAGTCCCGCGCCGTGCGGCCGTCGTAGAGCTGCCCGCGGTAGGCCACGTGGGACAGCGCGTCCAGATGGCTGACGGCCTTGCCGTGGTAGTCGACGGCGATGAAGTCCTTGTGGGTGGACGGCTCGGCGGCTTCGAGGTCGCCGAGGTCGGACATGTAGTGCAGGGCGGGCCGGCTGTTGTCCGGTCCGGGGGAGGTGTCCCAGGGGCGGGCCATCGCGATGACCGTGCCGGAACGGACGAGGGCGGTGGCCCGCCGTACCAGGTCCGGGGTCACCCGGTTCCAGGCGCCGCGGTCGGCGGGGGTCCAGCGGCCCCATGCGCGGACCGTCGCGAACAGCGCGTCGAACTCCTGGCGGGAGACGGCGGGCCCGTTGTCCGTACCGGCCGGCGGCGGCGTCGGTGTATCGCTGGGGTGGTCGGTCATCTGCTCAGCGCTCCAAGGGGGACGGGCCGGGTGCCGCGCTACGAGCCGGGGCCGAAGGGTTGGGTGCGGGCGATGAGCAGCGCCACATCATCGGGATCGTCGGGACGCCGGAGCTCGGCCAGGAGCCGGTCGCAGGTCTCCTCCAGGGAGCGGTCGGGCGCGTCCAGCAGGCGGCGAAGGGTTTTGAGCCGCTCGTCGATGGGGTGGTGGCGGGTTTCGACCAGTCCGTCGGTGTACAGGACAAGTTGGTCGCCGGGGGCGAGGCCGAAGGTGACGGTTTCGAAGGGGACGCCGCCGACGCCGAGCGGGGTGCCGGTGGGCAGGTCGAGGAGTTCGGGGCGCTTGCCGCGACGTACCAGGACGGGGGGCAGATGACCGGCGGTGGCGAGGTGGCAGGTGGCGTCGTGGGGGTCGTAGGTCGCATAGACGCAGGTGGCGATGTAGTGCTCCAGCCCTGAGGTGATCTTGTCGAGGTGCTGGAGGACCTGGGCCGGATCGAGGTCGAGGTCGGCGAAGGCACTGGTGGCGGTGCGCAGCCGGCCCATGGTCGCGGCGGCGTCGATACCGCTGCCCATCACGTCGCCCACGACGAGCGCCGTCTTGTCGTCGTCGAGCGGGAGGACGTCGTACCAGTCGCCGCCGATCTCGTAGGTGGCCTGCGCGGGCCGGTACCGGGAGGCGATCTGCAGACCGGGGAGGTGCGGCGGATGGTCGGGGAGCAGGCTGCGTTGCAGCGTCTCGGCGGCGTTGCGCACGCTCTGGTGGGAGCGGGCGTTGTCGATGCACACGGCCGCGCGGGAGGCCAGCTCGACGGCGAGGGCGAGGTCGTCCTCGCCGAACGACTGCGGGTTGCGGGCCCGGGTGAGCCCCAGGCAGCCGAGGATGTGGCCGCGGGCGATGAGCGGGGCCAGCAGGTAGGAGTGCACTCCGGCGCGGGCCAGCAACGTGGCCGCGTGGTCGCTGCGGGCGATGCGTGCCAGGTCGTCGCGGTCCGCGTGGGAGACCAGGATCGGGCGCCCGGTACGCACGCACTGCGTGGCCAGGCGGTCGGCCTCGTAGGCGGCGGTCTGGCCGGGAGGGTCGGCGGCCTGGAGCGCCACGGTGGGGTAGGCGGCCTTCACGGCGAGCGCGCGGAAGACCGCGGGGCCCTCACCGCGGGCCCGGCGGTGCTCGTCCAGGACCGAGTCGAGCACATCGACCGTGACCAGGTCGGCGAGTTCGGGCACGGCGACCTCGGCCAGCTCCCGGGCGGTCTGCTCGACCTCCAGGGTGGTGCCGATGCGCGCCGAGCCGTCCGCGATCAGGGCCAGGCGCCGCCGGGCTTCGGTGGCCTCGATGGCCGCCTGATAACGGTCGGTGACGTCCACCACCAGGTCGGCCACTCCGAGCACGCGCCCCTGGGGGTCCTCCAGCCGGTACAGCGAGATCGACCAGGCGTGCTTGTGCTCGGGGTCGGAGGGCGTCCGGCCGACGACCGTGGCCTGGTCGACCATGGGGGCCCCGGTCTCCAGGACCTGCCGCATCGCGGCCTCGGGCACCTCGAACTTCGCGGCGGTCATGATCTCGCGGTAGTGCCGGCCGAGATGGTCCTTCGCGGGGATGCCGTGCATCCGTTCCAGAGCGGGGTTGACGGCCACGTAGCGCAGCTCGGTGTCGAGGATCGCCAGCCCGATGGGGGACTGCGAGATCAGCCGGGTGGACAGCGCGACATCGCGCTCCACCTCGCGCAGCGTCGGTGAGTCGGTGGCGAGCCCGAGCGCGTAGAACTCGCCGTGGTCGTCCGTCAGCCGCATGGTGCGCAGTTCCACCAGCCGTGCGGCACCGTCCTTGTGCCGGACGGGAAAGGTGCCGGCCCAGCTCGTGCCGGTCTCCATGACGTCGGCGAACTTCTTGATCACCAGGCTCCAGTGCTCCTGGTGGATGAGCAGCGGCGCCGCGTACTGCCCGAGGGCTTCCTCGGCGGAGTAGCCGTACAGCTCCTCGGCCTGCGGGCTCCAGAGCACGATCCGCCCTTCTTCGTCCACCAGCACCGCGGCGACCGCGAGCAGGTCCAGCAACCCGCTCGGCTGCGACGACCTTCCGTCCGGTTCACCGGCGTCAGCGGGACGCAGGTCGGCTGCGCTCACCCCGGCACTCCTTCCGTCTGCCGGACCGGGGCCCCTTCCCCTCGCTCCGCTCCGTGGCCTGCCCACCTGTCCGTCCGGTGGCCTGCCCTGCCCGGCGACTGCTCCGGCTTCCATGGTCCTCCTGGAGCGCCCGACCGCACCTCCGTCCGGGCGTGTACCGGCCGGCCCCGCCGCCGGGTGCCCAGCCGCTGCGCCCCCGCGGCGCGCGCGCTCGGAATGGACGCGACGCGCGGATTTCCCGGGACAACTGCCGTGTGAGTTCTGAAATGTTCCCCGTTCCCCTTGCCCGGAAATTCGAGTTTCTGGCGCAGGGCGGGCGGCGTGCGCAAAGCCCTCGGCGAGTCCGCCGTCCGTAAGGCAAATGAACGGCAAATTGTTAATTAAGCAACCTTTGGGGCCGCGGAAACTCCGACAAAAGAAACCCATGGTCAGACCGCAACTCGCGATACCTAACCTCCCTATGGGCCTCGCTCACGGGGCACACGAGTACGTCGCGTCACCGGGTGTGTGCGGATACCGCCGCACCCGATGCCTTTTCATGCAACGCCCAACGGGGAGGGTCCTTCATGTCGGGATTTCAGGCGCCATCGCAGGATGAATTTCATGAGTATGCCGGTCTTACGTCCAAGCAGGCCGGTCATCTCGCCGCCATCCAGAGCTACAGCGGTCACCATTGCCGCAAGGACGACGATCTGGACGGCCTGCTGCTGCCCCTGCGCCTGCTCGTGCCGGCGACCGCGGACTACTTCTCCGGCAAGCTCGCCCAGTGCCACCGTGGCATGGGTGTCATCGAGGACAAGATCCACCGGACCGGCAGCGACTACGCCACGGCCGATCACCAGGCAATGACGGACCTGCACTCCATATACCCGGGGGCGATCTCCCACTTTCCGAACATCGGCAGCCTTCCGGGCGCCTCCCGGGCCGCCAACTTCACCGATGAGGCGGTCTCCCTCAAGGAGCCGGCCAACGCGGCGGAGACCACCGCGAAGAACATCCACCACCAGCTCATGATGCTGGGTCTGAAGAGTGAACTGAAGACCGCTGACAAGGTGTTCAAGTTCTTCACCGGCCAGAGCCTGATCGAACTCCTCCTCAAGCCGCTGACCGGCGACTACGGTCGGCTGATGGCGCTGCACGACGCGTACGACAGCGTCGGCGAGGCCGTCTACACCGTCGCCGGAACCCTGCGCAAGGGCTCCTGGGCCCTCGGAAGCGAGTGGAAGGGGCAGACCGGTACGGCCTTCGACTCCTATCTGTTCCGCTGGACGATGGGCATCGGGGGCGTCGGGGACGCCGCCAAGACCGTGGCCACGGCGTACAAGGACGCCTACGACGTCGTCATCGTCCTCGTCCACCAGGCCCTGCGGAAGCTTGAGGACCTGATCCAGCAGGAGATCGAGCAACTGGCCAAGCAGGGCGCGGAGATGCTGGCCGGGGATGCCGCCATCGAGGCCGTCGGACTCGGCCCCGAGGACCCGCTGGCGGACGTCGGCGCCGGTCTGTACTCGGCCTACAAGCTCTACGAGATGTACAAGACCATCAGCAAGATCATCACCATCATCAATGTCATCGAGGGCATCTACAAGGCGATCGAGGCGGCGATCAAGGGGATCGAGTCCACGGTCAAGAAGGTCACCGAGGCGCTGAACTCCCCGATGCCGACCGTCGACAGCCTGATCGACGACGTGGAACGGCGGGGCTTCGAGTTCGAGAAGAGCGGTGGCTGGAGCGCCACCGCGGGCGCCGCCCGCATCGGCATGCTCCCCGCGGCCTGAATACCGGGCCGAAGGACCGGGATCACCGCCCGCCCCCTCTCACCCTCCCACTCCCAGGAGCGCACCATGTCCGCGTACCACTCCCTCAACTCCCCGTATCCCGGGACGCCCGAGCCGCCCCGGGACCCCGCCGCCGAAGAGCGGATCGCGGCCACGGACCGGCTCGGTGATGAGCTGCTGGAGCGAAAGACCGCCCGCCAGGACGAGGTCACCAGGGAAATCTACGATCAGCTCCGGGCCGGTTCCCAAGTGGACGACATCAAGCACCTCATCGCCAGGCTGAGCCGGGCGGGCACCGAGGACGCCGCCAACCGGCCGGACGCCGGGCGAGCCAGGGGCGGCCGGCCGTGATCGAGTCACTCAACTCCTTCACCGTCAGCGTCGAGTACGCCCGCGCCCACACCACCTTCCTGGTGCGGGCGGACGGGCAGCGGGAGCCGGCGGCCCGGGTACACAGGGAGGTGCACTACGAGGGCCTGCGCCCCTACACCGTCACCGCGGGACCTGGCCTGACCGAGTGCGTCGGCCACCTCAACGAGTGGAAGGCATGGCTGCCCGACCGCACCCTCGTGGGAACCGTGGAGCACAGCCGCCGCACGAACAGTGCGGACCGCTGGACGTTCGCCCAGCACGACCTCGGGGAACTGACCGGCGCACCGGTGGGCGCCGGCAGCCGGCTGCGCCATGCCTCCCCCTTGCGGATGGCCTTCGACGCCGTGCAGGTCAACAACGTCCTATCGCACCGCCTCCGGTTCCGCTCGCACGAGTCCGAGGGCTTCGAGCTCTCCCGGCCCGCCGGAGTCCGTTCCGGGTACGAGGTGACGGTGCACGATCCCCGCGTCAGCCGTCTCCTGGTGCTCGCCTGCCTCGTGCAGTTCAACCGGTATGTCGCGTCCGACCCGCGCAAGAACCTGGTCGACCTGGTCTCCAACCCCCTCAAGGAGTGAGCGCGGCCCGGCTCCCCTGCCGGTCCGTGAGCCAGCCGGTCATCGGTGCCACAATCGCCGAGGCCGCCCCGCGGGGTGCGCCCGGTGGTGTGGTCCGGCCGGTGAGGGAGAGGCTCTGAGCCATGGCGACGTTCGTCCTCGTCCACGGAGCGATGCACGGGGGATGGGCCTGGCGCGAGGTACGGGCGCGACTCCAGCGAGCCGGGCATCTGGTGTTCACCCCGACCCTCACCGGGCAGGGCGAACGCCGTCAGTCGCTCACGCCTGCCGTCGGCGTCGAGACGCACCTCGCCGATCTCACCGAGCTGCTCTGGTTCGAGGATCTGCGCGAGGTGCACCTGGTGCTGCACAGCTACGCGGGAATCCTCGCCGGGCCGTTGGCGCAGCGGGCCGGCGACCGACTGGCCGGCCTGGTCTTCCTCGGCGCCTTCCTCGCCGGTCCCGGGCAGTCCCTGCTGGACGTCGAACCGGCTGAGACCGCTGCCCGCTACCGCCGTACGGTGGCCGCCGGGGACGGGTGGCGGCTCCCGGCGAGCCCGGACTTCCTCGACCTGTGGGGTGTCACCGACCCCGACCTGCGCGCATGGGTCGCACCGCGGCTGACCGACTTCCCGCTCCGCTGCCAGACGGACCGGGTCGACCACGACCCCTCCGCCCTCGACCGGATCCGCAAGGTCTACGTGCGGCACACCGCCCCGCCCCTGCCGAGCCTGACGGGCTTTTACGAACAGGCCCTGGCCGCCGGCTGGGAGACGTACGACCTGCCGTGCGGACACGACATGATGCTCGCCGCGCCGGAGGCGACAGCGGATCTGCTCTCTCGCATCGCCGGGGACTGACCGGCCGGGCCCCGCTGTGCCGGCCCCGCCGTGTCCGCTGTGCCCGGGCCCCGGCCGCGCGGGACGTAGGGCCCGAGGGAGGTGCCGAAGGGCCCGACGGGGCGGGCACTTGGCCCCGCCCCGCAACCGGGACCGGTCGCCCCCCTGATCAGGCCGATCGGACGTGGTCCTGGGCGGCTGGGTGGGCTCTACTGAAAGTGACGAGGAACACAGGGCGAGGAGCACGAGCAACACAGGGAGTGCGGCGCAACGGAGACTCCGTGCACCGCACAGTCAGGGCCCGCGGGAAGCGGGCAGCCCTCCTCGCCACGTTTCAGGCCGTCGTTTCTCCATGTGAGGGTGGCGCGCCGTCCGTGCCTTCGGTACGGGCGGCGCGCGGGGCCGTACACACCCACTGGCCCGCCCACCCGCGGCACGTCCGAGGAGGGGAGAGGGACGACACGGCCGACCGAACCGGCGATGCCAGGAAAACCGTCCGGGCACGCCCAGTTGCGGAGGTGACCATGAACAGCCGGCCGAACGGACATGACATCCAGCCGAGCGGAAGCGGCACCCAGCCGAGTGGAAGCGACAATCAACCGAGCGGAAGTGACAGTCAGCCGGACGGACATGAGTGCATCGTCGTGGGGGTCGACGGCTCGGAGTCGTCCAAGAATGCCCTGCACTGGGCGGTACGCCAGGCGGAGTTGGACCACTGCACCGTCCACGCGGTGCTGGCCTGGGAGTACCCGCCGCAGTACGGCTCGATCGGCTGGATCAACGCACCACAGGAACTCGCGACCGACCTGGAGGTACAGGCGGATCAGACTCTGGACGGCGCCATCAGCGAGGTCGTCCGCGCGCATGACGCCCCGCGGGTCTCTGCCACCGTGGCGTACGGGAGACCCTCCGGTGTGCTCCACCACGCGGCGCGGGACGCTTCGTTGCTGGTCGTGGGCCGCCGCAGGCGCAGGGTCCTGGGCGCGCTCGGCGGATCCCTGAGCCGGCACGTCACCCGGCGCGCGCCGTGCCCGGTGGTCGTCGTCGGCGAACGGAGCCGGCGGGCCTAGGGGGTGCGAGTGGCCCACGCGCTGCGAGCGGCAAGGGATTGCACGCAGAGAGAGAATCGCCGATATGTCTTTCTCGTACCTCTCCGCCGCATTGTTCGACATCCACAATGGTCAGGGGCTGCGCCAGTTCACCGAGTTGGCGCTGGCCCTGCTGCTGTCCTCGCTGATCGGTCTGGAGCGTCAGGCGAGACAGCAGAGCGCCGGACTGCGCACCCATACGCTCGTCGGGGTGGGCAGCGCGCTGTTCATGGAGGTGTCGATACATGGCTTCAGTTCGGTACTGGGCACCACGGGCGTGACGCTCGACCCGTCCCGGGTCGCCGCACAGGTCGTCTCCGGCATCGGCTTCATCGGCGGCGGCCTGATCTTCGTCAGGAAGGACGCGGTCCGGGGGCTGACGACAGCCGCCACCGTCTGGCTGACCTGCGCCATCGGCATGGCCTGTGGAGGTGGCCTGCCGCTGCTGGCGATCGGCGCGACGGCCGTGCACTTCCTGGTCATCCGTGGCTTCCCGAAGCTGTCGGACCGGGTCTCCGCGTCCTCGCCCCCGTCCCTGGCCCGCATCGAGCTACGCGTCAGCTACCGCTCACGCCACGGGGTGCTCGGACACCTGCTGGAGACCTGTACCGGCAGCGGCTTCCGGGTCACCAACGTCCGGACGGAGACGGGTGCGGCGGAGGAAGGCGCACCGGTTGACGAAGGCACCCCGGCCGAGGTGGTGCTCCGCATGGAGGGGACGGCGTCCCCTTACGCGCTGGTCGAGAAGCTGTCCGAACTGACGGGGGTGTACGGGGTCACGCTGGGACGGCAGGGCGACAGTCCGGAATGAGCCCGTCCGTCGCCGGTTGCGGACGTGCGGGAGTCATGCGGGGTCATCCGGGGGCATCCGGGGGCATCCGGGGGCGCTCCGTCAGTCGGCGTCCTCGGCGTCCTCGGCGGCCACCTGCCGGAGGGTGCGGCCGCTGTGTACCGACCGGGCCCGCCAGGGGCCGGGGGTGCCGCCACGACCGGCCCGGTCGTCCTTCTCCTTCACCAGCAGCCAGGCCTCGCGTGCCCCGGAGTCCTTGCCGCCACGGAACCGGGTGAGGGCGTAGCCGCCGCGGAGCTTGCGGCCGTCCAACCAGAAGGAGGCGTGGCCGTCCTCCAGCGACTGGCCGAACGAGAGCGTGCGGCCCTTCTTCTTCCGGGCCAGCGGCCGGTAGGTGCCCTCGTCCCAGACGATCACGGTGCCCCCGCCGTATTCGCCCCGCGGGATGACGCCCTCGAACGTGCGGTACTCCAGCGGATGGTCCTCCGTCGGCATCGCGAGCCGTTTGTCCTGGGGGTCGGTGGAGGGGCCCTTGGGGACGGACCAGGATTTCAGCACGCCGTCGACCTCCAGCCGGAAGTCGAAGTGCAGCGTGCTCGCGTCATGGATCTGCACGACGAAGCAGGGGGCCTCGCCGGCGTCCGCCTGCTCGCCCCGCGGCTCGCGGGTGCGGTCGAAGTGCCGTTTGCCGCGGTACGCCGTCAGTCCGTCGTCGCCGCCCACGTGACCGCCTTCCCTTCCGTCCGAGGGCACGTCTCTCACTGTGGCGCGCGACGGGCGGGGCCGCATGCGCACACCCGGCGGCGATCATCCGGGCAGCCCCTTCGACGGGCGAGTGCGGCCCGGCTTGTGCATGCTTTTCTGGAGCCCTGGGGACACCGGCTCGCATGCGCCGAGACGTCCCAGGACGTCCCCCTCTCGGGCTTCCACGTGTTCCGCGTGTGCCGTGTTGTCTGTTCCGTGCTTTCTGTGTGTTCCGTGTTTTCCAGGTTTTCGTGCCCAAGCAGGTTTTCGTGCCCGTGAAGGAGGCAGCACGTGGAACGTGACAGGTCCGGCGAAGCCGCGTTCCTGAAGCCGCTCGACGCCCTGGGCGACATGCAGGTACTGGATCCGGTGATCAGCGTCCTCCAGCGGGCGGTACGGGCCGTGCCGTGGGGGCGGTACCGCGATGTGCTCCACGGCCGCCAGCTGGGACATCCGCTCCACCCGGCCCTCGTGCAGCTCCCGATGGGGGCCTGGCTGTCCGCCGCGCTGCTGGATGCCGTTCCCGGTACGCGCAGGAGCGCACGGCTTCTGGTGGGCGCGGGCCTGGTGGCAGCCGTGCCCGCCGCCGTGTCCGGCTCCGTCGACTGGGCGGAGCAGCAGCCGCGGCAGATGCGCACCGGGCTGGTGCACGCTGCCTCGAACGTGATGGCTGTCGGGCTCTACGCCGGCTCGTGGGTGGCGCGCGGCCGTCGTCGGTACGGCTGGGGCAGGGCCCTGGGGTACGCGGGGCTGGGCATGGCGAGCGCCGGCGCGATGCTGGGCGGCCACCTGGCATTTCGGCAGGCGGCCGGGCCCAACAAGACGGAGCCGGTGCCGTACCTCCTGGAGCCCGGGTGGCAGGCCGTGGGCGCGGTGGAGGACTTCCCCGTCGGTGAGGCGGTGCGCAGGGAGCTGGGGGAGGTGCCCGTGCTGGTGGTCCGGGAGAGCGGCGAGGACTTCTCGGTCCTTGCGGACAGGTGCAGCCATCTCTCGGGGCCGTTGTCCGAAGGCAGGATCGTGGACGGCTGTGTGGAGTGCCCCTGGCACGGCAGCGTTTTCCGGCTGAAGGACGGCTGGAACGTGCGCGGCCCGGCCACCGCCCCGCAGCCTTCCTTCGAAACCCGGGTGAGTGCGGGCGGCGTGGTCGAGGTGCGGCTGCCGGGCGCCGGCTGACCCCACGGCCCGGCCCGAAACGCCGGCTCGGACGGTCGGCGGCCCGGGCAGCTCAGACCGCGGTCGGCTGACACCGCGGGCACCACACCGTGCGTCGGCCGGCCGTACGCCCGCTGCGGAGCCGTTCGCCGCAGCGCGGGCAGACCGGATCGGCATCGTCACGGCGGCCGGTGAGCCACGCTCTGCGCGGCGGTACCCGGCCGGCCGCCACCGCCGACCGCAGCGTCCGGCGCATGCTCGCGTACAACCGGGCCAGCTCCTGGCCGCCGAGGGTGCCGACAGGCCGAGCGGGGTGCAGTCGCGCACGCCACAGGATCTCGTCGGCCAGCAGGTTGCCGAGGCCGGCCAGGACCGACTGGTCGAGGAGCGCCGACTTGATGCCGCCGCGTCGGCCGGCCAGCGCGTCCTCGAAGCCGGGGCGGTCGACCGACAGTGCGTCCGGTCCCTGACCCTTCATCATGTGGGCCACCGCGGATTCGTCCGCCAGCCAGAGACCCTTGAGCTTGCGCTGATCGCGGTAGCGGAGCTGCCGGTCGGGCCCGACCGTGAAGGTCACGCGGTCATGAGGGTGCAGCGCCTCGGTCGGGGTACAGCAGAGGAGCTGCCCGGTCATGCCGAAGTGCAGCATCAGGGTCGGGCCCTGCTCGGTGGGCGCCAGCAGCCACTTTCCCCGCCGCTGGGGCTCGGCGAACCGCCGCCCCTCCAGCGAGCGCCGCAGTCGGCGGGCGCTCACACCGTGGAGCACACCCTCGTCGTACACATCGATCCGCCGCAGCGGGGCGCCCCGCGCGCAGGAATCGAGAACCCTGCGGAAGGCCTCCACATCGGGCAGCTCAGGCATCCAGCCCTCCGTCGATGGTGCGCGGGAATCCTTCGGGCGAAGCATGCGGGCCCCAGTCGCGCTGCCCGGCGGCTCCCGCCGGCCACGTACCGGGAAAGCACCGCACGGATGTCACGAGTTCCCGGCCCTCCCCGGGGCTAACGAACCACCACGGGAATTGCTCCGGATGCACCCGCCGGCACCCGGGTGCGCAGTGCGGAGCGTTCTACAGGTGCCTGGCTTGCTCGGCCCGTCATCGCCGGACAGCGCGCGTCCTACCGCGGATCCCCGGGACTACGTGGCCGACCGGCGCCGTGTGCGGGGCGCCCGGAGGGCGTCGACGGCGATACGGGCGGCGGTGCCGATGACCGCGTCGGCCGCGGGGAGGGTGGCGGCGGTGTTGGCGGCCCGGGTGAAGACGGCGACGGCGTAGCGGCCGCCGTCGGGGTATTCGACGACGCCGACCTCGTTGCGCAGCGTGGGGAGGCTGCCGGTCTTGCCGGCGACGTGCACGTCGTCGAACGGGAAACCCGAGGCCAGGCGGTGCGGCCACACCTGGAGCCCGAGGAGCCGGCGGATGGCGGCGCCGTGGTCGGGGGTGCCGGCCTCGTCACGCCAGATGCAGGACAGCAGGCGGGTCATGTCCCGCGGGGTGCTGCGGTTGGTGCGGGCGGGGTCGAGAGCGGTGAGCCGGGTGATGGTGTGCGGATCGCTCAGCGCCTGTGTGCCGCTCGGTCCGGCGTCCTTCTTGATGGTGTCGAGGAGTTGACGGAAGGTGTGGACGGCGAGGGTGTGGGCGAGGCCGAGCTGCGTGGTGGTGCGATTGACGGCGTCGAGGCCGACCCGTTCCAGGAGGAGATCGGCGGCGATGTTGTCGCTGACGCTCATCATCAGGTAGGCGGCGTCGCGCAGTGACATCCGCGCGGGATCGAGCATGGCGCCCAGGCCCGTGCGCCCGAAGGTGCGGCCGGTGGGCGGCACCTCGATCTGGTCGGTGAGGTCGAAGTCGCCTTGTGCGGCGCGCTGGTGGAGGGCGACGAGCAGGCAGAGCTTGTGGACGCTGGCCGTGACGACCGGATGGTCGGGGTGGAGACCGACCTCCGCGCCGGTATCGATGTCGCAGGCGTGCAGCCAGCCCGTGACAGCCGCGTCCGCGAAGGCGGTTCGGATGTGGTCCTGGGTGCGGGTCATAGCCAGTACTCCGCTGTGGGGCGTAGGTGGAGAGGGGACAGGGGCTGGTCCATGCTCACTGTGTCAGTGCCCCACAGCGCCTCGGTGACCGCTTCGGCGAAGGCGTCGACCGCGGCGTCCCGGTGCCCCTGGCGCCAGGCGACCGAGTGACGCCAGGCCAGGGGAGTGCCGGCCAGGTGGCGCCAGATGATCTGCGGGTGTGGTGGCGCGGGCTGGGTGTCCCTGGGACTGAAGGCGACGGCCTGCGAGGAGAGGATCAGGCCGCGGATGAAGCTCGGGCTCTGGCCGTGGCGGACCGCGGTGGGCGTGTAGCCGTTGCGGGCGCAGGTGGTCAGCAGCTCGTCATGCAGCGCGGGGGCATCGGCCCGCGGGAAGAGGACAAGGTCATGGCCGGTCAGGGCGGCCAGTGGCACGTCGGTCAGCTGGGCGGCGGGATGGTCGTGCCGCAGGAGGACGCCGAGCTCGCGCCGCAGCAGGGGGCCGATCTCCAGCCCGGACACGTCGCAGGGATGGTGCACGAGCCCGACATCGAGGGCTCCCGCGCCGAACCGGTCGAGTTGCTGGGCGGTCGTCAGCTCGTGCAGCTCCAGCTCCGTGCCGGCCTGGCGGTCCGCGAAGTCCGCCAGGAGCGCGGCGATGGTCTCGCCGGAGACGTCGGGAGGGAGCGCGGCGCGCAGCAGTCCGCTCTCACCGTCGCGGATCCGGCGCGCGGTGGCCAGCAGCGCTTCGGACCGGGTGAGGATCTCGCGCGCCTCCGCCAGCAGCAGGGTGCCGCCGTGGGTGATCGTCACGTGTCGGCTGGAGCGCTCGAAGAGCCGGATGCCCAGTTCGCGCTCCAGGCGCTGGATGCGCTGCGACAGCGGCGGCTGGCCCATGCCCAGGCGCGCTGCCGCCCGGCCGAAATGTGACTCTTCAGCAACAGCCACAAAGCACCGGAGATGCCCCAATAGGTCCATGAGCAGCAAGAATATCAAAAGCATATGGATACGTGCACGATATGCATCTTGGACACGAACGGCTCCCTGATGCTCTTCTCGGGGCATGTCCGCATCTTCCGATTCGCATCGGCGCGGGGATCCCGTCACGGCGCGGTCCTCGCCGCCTCGACGGCCATGGCCCCGGCGTCGACGTGGCGCAGCCCGGCAGCGGTCCGCAGCCGGGCGCCCGCCCGCGGCAGGAAAGCCGCGCCACGGCATGAACAGACCACTGCGCCGGCTTGCGGTCTGCTTCCTGGTCATGGTTCTCGCCCTGATGGGGAGGGCCACCTGGATCCAGTTCTTCAAGGCGGACACGTACCGGTCCGACCCGCACAACCCGCGCCTGGCCATCGACCGGTACAGCCACCCGCTGGGCAACATCCTCGTCGACGGCGCCCCGGTGACCGGATCCGCGAAGACCGGCGGGACGCTGGCGTACAAGCGCACCTACACCGACGGGCCGCTCTACGCACCGATCACCGGCTTCTCCTCCCAGATCTACGGGAGCACTCAGCTGGAGGGCGTCTACCGCAAGGTCCTGGACGGCAGCGACTCCCGCCTTGCCCGGCCCTCGGACACCCTCCTGCGCAAGCAGCCCAAGGCGGGGGACGTCAGTACCACCGTCGACGCCCGCGTGCAGAAAGCCGGTTATGCGGCGCTGAAGGGGAAGAAGGGCGCCGCGGTGGCCCTCGACCCCGCCACCGGCAAGGTGCTCGGCATGGTGTCGACCCCTTCCTACGACCCCGGAGCCTTCGCCGGCTCGTCCGCTGCCGACCAAGCCGCCTGGGACAAGCTGGAGAAGGACAAGAACAAGCCCAACATCAACCGCGCCATGCGGCAGTCCCTGGCTCCCGGCTCACCGTTCAAGGTCGTCGTCGGTGCCGCCGCGCTGACCTACGCGCCCGGCACCTACCCCGACGTCGACAGCCGCACGGACGCCGACAGCCCCTACCCGCTACCCGGAACGAAGCGCTCGCTGCCGAACGAGGACCCCACGGCCCCGTGCAAGGACGCCACCCTCCGCGTGGCATTCCAGTACTCCTGCAACAACGTCTTCGCCAAGGTCGCCAACACCCTCGGCCAGGACAAGATCCAGCAGATGGCGGAGAAGTTCGGCTTCAACGACCCCAAGCTGGACATCCCCGTGCGCGCCGCGAAGAGCGTCTATCCGACCGGCATGGACAAGCCCTCCGAGGCCATGTCGGGCATCGGACAGTACAACGACATGGCCACCCCGCTGCAGATGGCCATGGTCGCCTCCGCCGTGGCCAATGACGGGACGCTGATGAAACCGATGATGGTCGACAAGCTGACCGACGGCAGCGGCACCAGCATCCAGAACTTCCAGCCCACGCAGTACAGCAAGCCCGTCACGCCCACCGTCGCCCGCTCGCTCCAGTCCGCCATGCAGACCGTCGCCACATCCGGAACGGGAACCGGTGCGCAGATTCCGGGACTTACGGTCGGTGCGAAGACGGGCACCGCACAAAACGGCGTGAACAACAGCGGCACCCCATACGCCTGGTTCCTCTCCTGGGCAAAGAACCCCGACGGTAAGAAGGTTGCCGTCGCCTCCATCGTCCAGCAGTCCGACGCCGCGCGCGCGGAAGTGTCCGGCGGCAGCCTGGCCGGCCCCGTGGCCAAAGCGATGATGAAGGCCGCACTCCAGTGAGTGGCCGCCGGTGACAGGCCACCGCGGCAGTCCCCCCGCCACTCGCACAGTGCGACTGAAGTCTTTTCCTTGACCGAAGTCTTTTCGCTGACCGAGGTCTTCCCCGACCGAGGCCCCTTCCCTGTCCTAACTCCCCAAGTCCCTAAGTTCCTTGATTTCAGAAGGAGATGACTGTGCACGCCACAGGAACGAACACCTCTCGGCGTACCGTGCTCGCGCTGGGTACCGGGGCCTTACTGGCCGTTGCCACGCCCCTGAGGGGCAGCGCGTACGCCGAAACGCCGCGTGCCGACGAGCTCTCGCGCCGGCTGACGGACCTTGAGCAGCAGCACTCCGCCCGCCTGGGGGTGTTCGCCCACAACACCGCCACCGGCCGGAGCGTGCTCCACCGCGCGGACGAGCGCTTCCCCATGTGCTCGCTCTTCAAGACACTCGCCGCCGCGGCCGTCCTGCGGGATCTCGATCACCACGGCGAGTTCCTGGCCAAGCGCATCCGGTACACCCAGAAGGACGTCAGGGACGCGGGCTACGCACCGGTCACCGGTACGCCCGAGAACCTCGCCCGCGGCATGACGGTCGCCGACCTGTGCGCCGCCGCGATCTCCGCCAGCGACAATGCTGCCGGCAACCTCCTGCTCCGTGAGCTGGGCGGACCGGCCGCGATCACCCGGTTCTGCCGCTCGATCGGGGACCGGACCACCCGGCTCGACCGATGCGAGCCCGACCTGAACTCGGCCGAACCGTGGCGTATCACCGACACCACCAGCCCCCGCGCCATCGGACAGACCTACACGCGCCTCACCCTCGGTACCGCGCTGACCCCCGAGGACCGCAAGCGGCTCACCGGATGGATGCGGGCCACCACCACCGGCGGCGAGAAGTTCCGGGCCGGCCTGCCGTCCGACTGGACCGTCGCGGACAAGACGGCGGGCGGCAAGTACGGGACCAATCACGACGCGGGCCTCACCTGGCCGCCCGGTCGCTCACCGATCGTCATGGCCGTCCTGACGACGAAACGCGAGCCCGATGCGGCGGCCGACAACCCCCTGATCGCCGAAACGGCCGCGTTGCTGGCCAAGGCCCTCACCTGACGCCCGGCGATCGCACCCTTACCAACTGCCGTTTAAGTCATGGCTGTTGGCGGAAGCCCCGACCTCTTCGGCTCCACCAAGACGGCCGATGGGCCCCCGGTCGGTGCGGCGAGTTGTCGGTGTGAACCCGGCGCGCCCGCGCAGCAAAAGCGCGGGCGCGCCGGGAGGCTCGCTGGGTAGTCTCACGTCGCACCCCATCGATGCACCCCATCGATGCACCCCATCGATGCACCCCATCGATGCACCCCATCGACGCACCACAGCGACTCGCCCCATCGCCCCCCCCGACCAGGACGGTGGCCTCCATGGCAGATCACGATCTCACCGGGTTCGACCGCGGCACCTTCACCCATGACGGGAGGACCCGCCGGATCCTGCGGCGCGGCACGGGACCCGCGGTGATCGTGATGGCGGAGATTCCGGGGATCACGCCCAAGGTGCTGGAGTTCGCGGAACGCGTGGCCGCCCTCGGCTGCACCGCCGTGCTCCCGGTGCTCTTCGGCAAGCCCGGCCGCGATGCCAACCCCGCGGCCCACGGCCGGCTGAACTCCGCGCTCTACACGGCCTCGTCGATGTGGCAGGTGTGCGTGAGCCGGGAATTCACGGTGCTGGCCACCGGGAAGACCTCCCCTGTGGTGACCTGGCTGCGAGCCCTGGCCGCGCACGAGCATCTGCGTTGCGGCGGCCCCGGCGTCGGAGCCGTCGGAATGTGTCTCACCGGCGGCTTCGCCCTCGCGATGGCGGCCGACGAGCGTCTGCTCGCCCCCGTCGTGTCCCAGCCGTCCCTGCCGCTGGCCGTCACCAGGAGCCGGGCCGGCACCATCGATGTCTCCCCCGAGGACCTCGCCGCCGTCCGGGGCCGCTGTGAGCGTGCGGGCCTGCGGGTCATGGGGCTGCGCTTCCGCGGCGACCGGTTGGTGCCGGGCGACCGGTTCGCCCATCTGCGCCGCGAACTCGGTGCGGCGTTCACCGCCGTCGAACTGGACGCTTCCGCCGCGAATCCCGACGCCGTGCTGCCGCCGCACTCCGTACTGACCGAGCACCTCATCGACGCACCCGGCCAGCCGACCCGCGCGGCGCTGGACGAGGTGCTCGACCTCCTCCGCACCCGCCTGCTCGATGAGCAGCGCCGCGACACGGCCGCGGTGCAGGGCACCTGACGCAGAACACCGGGTCGGGGCCGGTCAGGACGCCGTCGGACCGTCACCAGAACAGCGCGCACGGCAACCAGCACGGCGGCGGCAGGCGTCGCCGACCGGACCTCCGCCGTCAGCTGACGATCGCCAAAGGCCGGACTTCCAGGACTGCGTCCGTGGGCCGCCACCTTCGGACCTTTCCCAGACCTCTACTCGGCCTGGACAATCACGAGATCGCCGTCACCCTGGGCATCTCCCACCCCACCGTCTCCCTCCACGCCAGAAGAGCGCGGCAGAGGCTTCGCGACTCTCTGGGACTCTGAGTACGCGGAAGGCGACCCCGAAGCCGTCCTCTGCCTGGACGAGTTCGGCCCACTCACCATCGATCCCTGCCCCGCCGCTACCTCATCCGGCGGAATCACCCCTCCGATATTCGCTTGCGCTCCCGCGTCACTCGGGTTCAACGTCGCCTGACACCTGACGAAGGCAGAGAAGATGACCACGCAGACCCACCACGTCGACCACGAACTCATCCGGACCGCAGCACACGTCGCCCGCACTCGTTGCCGGGGCGACAACCACACCATGGCTGCCGCAGCCCGCGCCCAGGACGGCCGGATCGTCACCGCGGTGAACGCCTACCACTTCACCGGAGGACCCTGCGCCGAGCTGGTCCTCATCGGCGCGGCAGCCGCCCAGGGCGCCTACGAACTGGACACGATCGTCGCCGTCGGGGATCGCGACCGGGGGGTTGTCCCCCCGTGCGGCCGGTGCCGACAGGTCCTCCTCGACTACTTCCCCGCCCTCAAGGTCATCGTCGGCAAGGACGATCGCCTCCGAACCGTCCCCATTGCCGACTTGCTGCCCGAAAGCTACGTCTGGGCCGACCATCAGCTCGACACCGAGTAGACCGCGTCACTCAGCGCGAGTTGCCGCCGTCAGCCGACAACCGGGGAACGTTGTCTGATGCGCCACCGGTTCGCGGTACGGCCAGGTGGACCCCGGCCGGCGCGGCATCACCGGTCGGATTCCCGACGACGGGCTCCCGCTGCGTTGCGCTGCCCCACTCACCCACTACGCGGGACGGCTGAGAGGAGGCGTTCGGAGTGCTGCCCGATGATGCGTTCCACCGCGAACGTCGTCCGGGAGGAGCGTGCTTGGTCAAGAGTGAGCCAGACGGGGCATTCGCCTTCCTCGTTCACGGTCACCTCCCCATGGGCTCCCGCCTCCCCCTGCTCATCGACCTCCAGCAGATAGGCGTGCCAACGATGCGCGTCGGAGCCCCTTCTGCACTCGTCTCCCTTCAAGTACTCGTCCGCAACGGGCCGGAGGTCCCGGTTCGAGACGCGGATGCCCACCTCTTCCCATAGCTCCCGCGCGGCCGCGCCCTTGGGTTCCTCCCCGCGTTCGACGTGGCCTGCGGGGACGGTCAATGAGTAGGGAAAGGCAGTTCGCTGGAAGAAGAGAAACCTCGTTCGGCGGTCGCGTACGAATACACCGGCGCTCTCGTGCCAGTACTCGCCGTCCGCATCGGTCCACCAACAGATGCGGGGGTCGACGACGATGGCTCGTTCCGCCTCGCGGCCGCACGTCGCGCAGGTGCAGCGTTTCCTTCCGTCCACGACGATCCAGGTGACCGTCTCGGCGTGGCAGTACAGGCAGTACTCGCCATAGGCGTTGGCCCGCAACCGAAGGAAGTCGATTTTCATGCTGCCCTTTCCGAGGTGAAGGACTGCCGTCAGCAGCTACAGCAGCCGGGAGCGCCACATGTCGGTGGCTCGGTCACGGTCTCGTGCAGCGGGGACGTGCTGACGTCCGCCGCCTTCCCCAACGGTTCCGCTCCTTCCCTCATGTCCATACCCTCCGGTGCCTCGCGTGACGGGGACACGCCGGCCGCCGAACCAGTGGCGGACGGGCGCGCCGTCGTCAGCAGCAGAACCGAGCCCAGTCCACCGAAGACCAGGGTCGCGGCAGCGACGGCGCCCCATCCCGCGGCAGCGATGACCAGCCCGAAGAGCGGTGGTCCCAGCAGCGTCCCCACACTGCCGAGCTGGTTGAGGATGCCATTGGCGATATCGACCTGCTCAGGACGGCTCACCGAGGCGGGGACGGCAGCGAAGACAGCGGAGATGAGCAGTCCGTCGACGACAAGAACAAGCGTGGCCGCTCCGCCGCTGACCGCGAGGGGGAATTCGGCCGAGAACGCGGGGAGGCAGGCCACCGGCATCAATGCGCCGAGCGGGACCAGCGAGGAGAGGGCCGAGCCGCGCCGCAGCAGCCAGCTGGCGGCGAGCCCTCCGAACGCGCTCCCCAGGCAGACGACTGCCATCACGGTACCGGTCACCGTCGGCGTGGCCTGCCGGTGCTCGGTGAGGAACTGCGGAAGCACCATCACCACGGCGACGCTGACCAGCGCCAGGCTTCCGTACGCCACGCCGAGCCGCAGCACCCCGTTCCAGGCGCCGGCTTCGCGGGGAGCGCGCTGGACCGTCGTCCTCGGCAGCCGAGGCAGGACGGACGCCAGCACTCCGGCCATGATCAGCGGACCCACTGCTGTGAGGGCCAGCCATTGGCTCCACGTCCACCAGGGCGCCAGGGCTCCGCCCGTGACCGCGGCGATGGCGAGCCCCGTCGGGACGCACGTGCCCCACAGCGCGAGCGCTGCCGCTCGGATGCCGCCGTGAGTCACCTGGGTGAGAACGACCGGACCCGCCACGAACACCAGCAGGTAGCCGACTCCTTCAGCGACACGTGCCCCCAGCAGCAGCCCCCAGGACCGGGCGGCCGCGCTGCCGGCGGCTGCCACCGAAATCGTGAAGAGGCCCCAGGACAGGGCCCGTTGGGCGCCGAAGCGGCGGATCCACCATCCCGCCGGGATACTGAGGAGGGCTCCCACGGCAGTGATGCTCGAGGTGGCCCAGGCGAGCGCACCGGCGGACAGCCCCAGCGCCGAACGCAGGGCGGAACCCGCCGGTGAGACGGCACCCAGGCTGACCGCCGCCAGCACGCCGGCCAGCCATGTCGCCAGGGTGTACTTCCAGGGCGACGTCGAAACGCGGCGGTGGCTGCCTCTCTTCCTGTCGGGCACGGGTTCTCCTTGTGCCGGGCCGACGCGTGGTCCCGCGCGGTCGGCCGTCGAGGGACGGGATGACCGAGGGTCGCGTGGCGGGAGGGTCGACACTGAGCACACCTCCCGCCACGCGAGTCCGCATCAGTCGTCCAGGCCGAACTTGGCCATCAACTCCTGATCGCCTGCCACATAAGAGGTGTCGGTGGTCACGGTCTGGTCGGAAGGACCGCGGCTGCACATGCAGAGGTGGCGGCTACGGGAGGTGACTCTCACGGCCTGTGCGCCGCCGGAGGACATGATTTCTTCGGCGATGTCCTTGACGAGGTACTCCTGGATCTGGAAGCGCCGGCTGAACGCTTGAACCAGACGCGGGAATTTCCCGAGTCCGAGGATGCGGTCACCGGGCACGTACGAGATGTTCACCTTCCCGAAGAACGGCAGGAAGTGGTGCGCGCAGATCGAGAAGAAGTTGTTCTCCTGGATACGCACCACGCCGGTGTGCTCGCCGTTCACCGTGCAGGTGGTCTTGAGAATCTTCGACGTGTCGATCTCATAGCCACTCAGCAGCTCTCGATAGGCCCGGACGATGCGGTCCTCGCACTCCGGCCCGCTGTACCACCCGAGTGCTCTCGTGTCGGTGGTGACATTTGTTTTGAGCCATTCTTCAATGGTCACTTGCGGCCTCCATTCCTGCTCGCACCAAGGGATCCGAAACCCGGTGGAGGCTTTTCACTATCCACCCGCTCGCGTTCATTGAGAATATACATTCATTAGCCCGCACCCGATCAGAGCAATGTGCGGGTGATGTGCTAATGGCTAAGTATTCAAATCCACACGGAGAAATAACGTTTTCCTGGTGATTGAACCGAGTGGACGGCGGGAACATGGGGCGCGAATGGGAAGGAAAAAGGTGCCTTCCGGGCGCCGGAGCACACCGGCTCACTCGTCACCTCCTGCCGTGCGGGGGCCATGCGCCCCACTGGATCGGGCACTCGGCACACGTAGTTGACGGCCACGCCCAATTCTCAGCAAAGCCGAAAAACGCCGCCATTTCTCCTGGTTGGCCGGGGCAGATCCGGCTGAATGCGCCCGTCGCGCTGAACAGGACATTCAGGCCCAGTTCCGGTACTACGCCACGTTCCTGTCGGAGTGCAGAACCACACCAATTGCCTGATCGAAGACCCTATGAAGACTCCATGAAGACCCCAGGGGAAGGTGGGGCGGGTGCTCGGACGTCGTCGATGAAGGCTCAGTGGAATCTGACCCGGAAAATTCCTCGGAACGGTCGTGCAGATGTGGGAAACCGGTGGGAGGTATGGAGTGGATGGAGTGCAGTTATCTCCCCGTGTGAGGTCAAAAGTAACGGACTCTGAGCGGTCGTCGGCACCAGCAGCACGGGAATGGAAGTCATGCATGCCGAGCGCGCGGTGGGTGGTGAATTCGGCCTGGGCGCGGTTTCGATTCCGTCGGACGATTCAGTCGAGATGCCACTCGCCGTCGCCGCCAGGGCAAGGACGAGCGCGGGCAGCCTCGGATCAACGGGCCCCGGGCTCCCGTTCCGGGCGAGGGCGCACACCGCCACCGCGCTGGTGACCACCACGGCGAGCGAGGCGGGCACCTGCCGTGAGTGCGCGTACAACGTCAGCCATCTCACTCTCACTGGGAATCACCGCCGGACAGCACGTAGAACGGGTCTCTCGTGCAGGAGTGCCGCGGCGTGTGCGGCAATGATCCGTGAGCGCTGCTCGGCCCGCGGCAGCGCCTTGAGTTCCTTCCACACCGGTTCGGACCTCCAGTCCCTGTTCGGGGACGTCAGCGAGGTCGAAATGTCCACTGTCGCGGAGGGGGTGGACGGAGTCGCGGAACATCTGGCGGCGGCTTTCGTCCAAGTCGGAACTGGCCCCGTCCGCCCCAGCGGACTTGTCCGCCAGGTGCTGGCCGCCGGGCGCCGTACGCCGGGGTTACTTCATCAGCCATTCGGCGATGGCTTCGGCGCATGCGTCCAAAATGGCTTCGCCCTTTTCCGGGGTCGCCGAACGCGCGTCACCCGCCACGCCCGATGAAGTGACCTCGTGGAACGATCGTGGTACGTGGATCGTCTCGCCGGGGTCCGACTGCAGCGCGATCTCCGGGCCGGTCGCCTTGGCGAGCTGTGCCTCGTCGACGAGGTCCGGCGTGATCGCCATCGTCATGGACGTCTCGCCCTCGCAGGCGTGCATCAGCGTGTCCTGGTCCTCCAGGATCTCCGCGATCCGCGCCTGCCCAGCCAGGAAGTAGCTGGTGACGGCGATGGGCGTGGACAGTTCCCGGGAGATTTCACTGCTGATCGCGTTCAAGGCCGTGATATTGCCACCGTGGCCGTTGACGATGAGGATCTTGCGGAAGCCGGCCGTGAGGATGGAGCGGCACACATCGCGCAACAGCGCGTGGTACGTCGGCAGAGTGAGGGTGAAGGTGCCGCCGAACTCGACGTGATGGTCCGCCAGCCCGCACCACAGGGACGGAGCGACGACCACGGGCCTGCCCTGAGCGACCAAGAGGGCGGCTGCCCGGCGGCATGCCTCCGTGCTGAGGAAATCGTCGACACCGGTGGGCAGATGCGGGCCGTGCTGCTCGGTGGAGCCGACGGGAAGCAGCACGGGTGCGTCCTGGGCCGCCAGCTCCCGGAGAGCGCGAGCTGTCATACGGTTCCAGAAGATCTCTGGCATGGGGAATGTCCCTTTCATGGTGGGCAGGCGGAGGTCAGTGCGTCTGCTCGGGAAGGACGGGGGAGGTGGCCCGGACGGGGGCGGTCGGCCGGACGAGGGCGGCCGGGGCCGGACCTGAGATGGTTTCCAGCCTCAATCCTGTTGTCCGCACGCCGAAGACGAGCGAGAGCGCGGCCAGCAGCATCGCCGCGGCGACAACGCTGAAGGCGACTGTTGCTCCGTAGGCGTCCAGGAGAGGGAGCAGGTAGAAGGGCGCTGCCGCTGTCGAGAGCCGGCTCAGTGAGTACAGCCAGCCGGTGGCGGTGGTGCGCACACTCGTGGGGAACTGTTCCAGCTGGTAGATGTGGCCGGAGTTGGACATGACGTTAGCCACCATCGTGAAGCAGAAACCCGAGACGATGATCATCGTTGCCGAGCGGGCGCTTCCGTAGATGATGCCGAACACGGCCATGCCCACCAGAGACGCGGACAGGATCCACTTCCGTTCTGCCTTCTCCATGATGAGCATGGAGAAACAGGAGCCGAGCGGATAACCGATGAACGAGAAGGTCAGATAGGTCAGCGAGGTGCCGAGATCGAGTCCCTTGGCGGCGAGGACGAGCGTGGCGAGGCTGCCGAAGCCGTAGTAGCCGATGGGCCCGAGGATCCACAGGATCGCCATGATCACCGTGCGGCGGGCCAGGGGCCGGCGGAAGATGGCGCGGACGGGCACGGGCTCGACCGCGAGGTCCGGCTGCGCGGAGTCGTCGGGGACCGCGGGGGCTGTCCAGCCTTCGGCCTCGGCGGCTTTCTCGAAGCGGCTGGTGACGGCGTCGGCCTCCGCCGTGCGTCCGACCGACTCCAGCCAGCGAGGTGATTCGGGCAGACCTCTGCGCGTCAGGAACGTCAGCAAGGCTCCGAGGGACCCGATGGCGAACATCCAGCGCCATCCCGCGATGCCGAGCGGAGCGCTGCCCACCAGCCCCAGGCCCAGGAAGCCGACGACGGGTACGGCGAGATAGGCGCCCGTGAAGGCCCATGCCGCGTAGTAGCCGCGCCGGGCCGGCGGGAGGATGTCGCCCAGGAACGAGTCTGTCCCCGGCAGTTCGCCGCCCAGGCCGATGCCGGCCACGAAGCGGAAGACGACCAGCGTCCAGACGTTGGGGGCCAGGGCGCAGGCGAGCGTGGCTCCGGAGTACAGGGTCAGCGTGACCATGTAGGCGGTCCGCCGTCCGACCCGGTCCGCGAGCCGTCCGATGACCACGGCTCCGGCGAATGCTCCGACGAACGCCGACGCCAGAACAATCGACAGCTCGAAGCCGTCCAGTGCGAAGGTCGTCTTCAGCGTGGTCGCGAGGACCCCGGCCAGGAACAGCTCGTAGATCTCGAAAAAGTTGCCCAGCGCCATGACGCCGGTGAAGCGCTTGTGGAGCCTGGTGATCGGCAGCCGGTCGAGCCGTGCCGCGACGGAAGGGCCAGTCGACCCCGAGGAAGATCGCATTCTTCTCCTCTTAGGTTGAATCGCGCATTCAGCCCCCCATAAAGTAGACTGGACAGTACAGTCCAGTTTGAGGGATGGCAAGAGTCCCGACAGGCATCTGAAGGGAGGGCTGTCCTCAAGGGCTGAGCTGTCGCCATGCGGTCAAGCGCACCCGGTCGGCGCCGCCAGGCGCTCGTGATGGCCCCTGGCAAGATCAACGCATCGCAGGACTAGACTGGAGCGTCCAGTACAGAAAGAGGTGCTTGACGGTGGTCCCCGCGCCCTCCCAGTCCGCCCGGCAAGGCAAGGGCCGCCCCCGCAGCAGACTGAAGATCCTCGCGGCGGCGAAGGCGCTCTTCCTGCAGGACGGCTATGACGGTGTGAACCTCGACCGGGTCGCCGCACAAGCCGAGGTCGCCCGGCAGACGGTCTACAACCAGTTCGGAAGCAAGGAGGCGGTCTTCCGAGCCGTGATGGAGCACCACTGGTCCAGCCTGCCGCTCGGAGACCTTTTGACGCGCCTCGAACAGAGCCTGGGGACCGATGGTGACCCGGCCGGATTCCTGCGCCAGTTTTCTGAGATTCTTAGGACCTTCATCGAAGACACGGATCAGGTCGCCTTCACGCGGCTCGTGATCGCTGAGTCCCGCCGGAGCCCCTGGGTTTCCGAGGAGTTCTACCGGGTTGGCAAGGAGCCGTTGACCAAGGCGCTCGCCGACTGCCTGCAGCGGCTGCACGAGACGGGGCAGATCAACTGTCCGTCCCCGGAACTGGCAGCGCATCAATTCCTGGGACTCATCCAGGAATTCATCATCTGGCCGAAGGTCATGGCGATCGGACCGGACGTCATGAGTATCCCGCCGTTCGACGTCGTCGTCGAAGAGGGAATCGCCATGTTCCTCAATCGCTACGGTGTCCGCGACGGGGCGCGGACGGCCCGGCCCGTCTGAGATGGTGCCGTTGTCCGCCGCTGGGCCGAGGACCGGCACCTTCGACCGCATGCTCCGCCCATGGTCCTGACCGGCGGGATCATCAACGACTGCACCCAGTTCGGTGGAGTCACGGGTGACTCTTCCCTTTCCTGGCTGGTTACTTCACATTGGCCGGAGCCATGCCCTCTGGACAGCTGCATACCCGCGGCTGGACGTTCCGTACAGGTTGGTGGCGGCTTTGAGGGCGCCGGTCCGGGCCTGCTTGAATCCGGTGGCCGAGTGCTCTGGCAGGGTGGTTTTGTTCACGAGTTCTGGCAGCAGATGTTCACCGCTTCGGGAGGCGCACCGTCCGGGCCGTGGTTGATGTTCACGAGAACGGGTTCTGGATCAACTTTTGTGGTCGGCCTACGCTGAGTGACAGCTGGGTCTGGGAGCTGAAGGTCAAGCTGTCTCTGCGTTGAGGTGCATGCGTATGTAGCTGGAGCGGTCTGGTCCCTGGCGCCGGTGTCCAGTTGGGCGCCATCCATGCCGGAAGTAGAAGGCTTGCGCGCGGTGATTCCGGTCCCACGCCTCCACCTGCCCTATGGGCAGAGCTGCTTCGTGCAGGTACTGGATGAATGTCGCGTGTAGTTGGCTGCCGATTCCTTGTCCCCAATGCGTTGGCAGGACGTGGATCTGATAGAGCTCGCCGACAGTTGCCGTGTCCGCCTCCGCGATCGAGGACAGAGGCGGCCCCATGGCTACGATGCCCGCCACCTCGCTGGCGTGAAGGGCACAGAGCACCCTCTTGTTACTCGATTTAATGGAACGTGCCCATCCTCCTCGTCGATGCGCCGCTCCGTCGGCGGTATCGATGTCCGCCTCGTGCAGCCCTCCGGCTTGGTAGTAGGCGGTACGGGCTTGTGCGTGCACGTCAACGATCTCGTCCAGGTCGCTCAGTTCTGCTGGGCGTATCGAAATGTTCGCCATAACCATGTACGACGCGCTCACCATGATTCACGGTTCTGAGTTCTTGCAAGCTGACCGAGTTCCCTGCGACCGTCGGCGTGACAGCGATGGCTCCGCATCAGACATCCGCGACGCGGTAGTGGCCGTCAACCCAGGAGAACCCGCTTGCGAAGGAGCGCGAAACCGGCTCGGCCGTACATCTGACGTTTGATCATTTTGATCCGGTTGACATGACCTTCCACGATGCCCGAGTTCCAGGGGAGGGTGAGGCCCGCGATGACAGCGTCGATGTCACGTTCAAGGCCGTTGACGAAGGTATGCATGCTGGGCAAGTCGTCGGCGCGGACTGCGGCGATCCATTGAAGGAATCGGTCACCCTGAAGCTGGGTGAGAATCTGCGCGAAGTCACGGACGTGCCTGGTCAGAGCCTCCAGTTCAGGGCAGTGCGTGAGAACGGACTTGAGTTTGAGCCGGTCATTTTCCGGCAGGGCATCGGGGCGAGTCAGGATCCATCTGGTGACCGTCCGGGGAGTGGGTGGGCGTGCATCCGCCGGTACGGCTTTGCGGAAGGGGCGAAGATAGGCGCGTACCGTTCCGTATCCGCCGGCATATCCGTGAGCCTTGATCTCCTCCCAAAGGGTCCACGCGTTCGTGCACCCCTCGGCCCACCGTCCGTGCAGGTAGGGCTTGAAGTCGTCGAGCTTCGTAGGTCGGTTTTGCCACTGGCCTTGAAAGAGGTCTTCGGGGGCTGCGGAGTCAGCGAGACGTTTGACCGTCCGGTGGGTCATGTGGAGCTGGCGGCCGATGGCTCGCCTGCTGTGGCCTTGGCTCAGCAGCGCGTGGACGGTTGCGTGTTTCTCGCGGGTGCGGTCGGCAAATCGGTGCCCTGTTGGCCAGGGTGATGCGGGTACCCCGTCGCTTGGTTGAGGGGTCTTTGCGGCCTCCTGACGTGGCAGGGTGAACGGTGCTCGCAGGCAGATCCGATGCCGCGATACGCATCGCTCGGCGGCCTCACTGAGGTTGTGCCAGAGGTGGAATCGGTCGGCGACCTGGAGAGCCGTTGGCGCCCCGGTTCTGGCGCCTTCGGCGAAGAACGGGGCACGGTCTCGGCAGATCACTTCGATCCCCGGACGTTCGCTGAGCCAGGCTGCGAGCGTTCCCGCCTCGCGGTCCGGCAACAGGTCAACGGGCCGGCCGGTCTCGACGTCGACCAGCACGGTCCCGTAGACCCGGCCCTTGCGCATCGCGTATTCATCGACGCCAACCACCCGCGGGGCCCGTGGCCGTGGCTCTGGAAGGGCATCGACCAGTCGCAGCACCGTGCTGCGGCTGACCGCGATCCCGAATACGTCCGCGATGCGGGCGCCGGCCCGGCCGGCGAGCGCAAGGCCGACCTCGGCCAGTGCCGACCGCAGCCGTTCGGTCCATCGGCTGTATCGGCGGGTCAGCCCCGGTATCTGTTCAGCGAACGTACGCCGTTCGCACGAGGGATCCGCGCAGACGAAACGCCGGACGTGCAGGCACAGCACCACGTTCCGTCCCGCGCTGGGCAGATCAGCAGGGAACCGCAGGTACGAGCCGTGCACCCGACTCGACCAGACTCCACAACCCGGACATAGGGCGCCGGCTGTCCGGCATCTGATCCCAAGACGAATCGCCTCACCGTGTTCTTCTGCCGACACCACCGCGATCTCTGGGGCCGAGAGGAACAGCAGCTCCTCCAGGCCGAGCATGACCTCGTTCACAGCTGAGAACTGTCAGCCACGGCATGGTCATGGACGGCTGTTTTCGGGCGACCTCCTCAGAGCCATCACCGAGATCAACGGTCACGCAGAGTCCACGCTCCACAGAAATTGAGCCAGAACCGAAACTCGTGAACATTCCGGCCAGCCCGCGACCGCTTACCGTCTCCCGAATCGGTGTCGAAGTGCTGCCCGTTCTTGTGAACAGAGCCAGGCAGGGTTCTTGCTGACCCGATCCTGACTTTCCTGATGGTCATCAGCTTTCGCCAGGTGCGGGGAGCAGGCGTTGCCGTCCGTGGACGAGATGGGGAGCAGGGACCAATCCCGCAGGCGCGGGTACGCGTCGACGCGGCCGGCGAGTGCCTGGACGGGCTGCTGGAGCGGAAACGCGCGTGGACAAGCCTCCGAGTGTGTCCGCTCGATTGCGCCGTGCGGCCGATGAGCTTTTCCGGGCCTCGGTCGGACGGGTGGATTAGCGCAGTCCGGCGAAGAGATCGTTCTCGGGTACGGCCGCGCCGGTGGGATCCTTGACACGTACGAAGGTCTCCATGCCCATCAACTCGCCGAACCTCTCCTTGCCCATCTTGAGGAAGAAGATGTTCTCGCCCTGACTGGCGTGCGCGGCCAGCGCGTCGAATTTCTGACTGCTGAATGCGGTGGTGTCCACCCACGTGGTGATCTCATCGTCGGGGAGGCCGATTTCGGCTATCGCGGCGGCCTCGGCAGGGTCCGGCTCCGGCATGTCCTCATGAAACTCGCGCATGGTCTCGCCGAACCGCTGCATCATCGAGCGGGGCATCGTCGTCCAGTACACCTTTGGTGTCAGTGCGGTCATCTCCAGCGCCGCCATTGTGATGCGGTGGGCCTGGATGTGGTCGGGGTGGCCGTAGAAGCCGTTTTCGTCGTAGGTGACGACCACATCGGGTCGGTAGTGCCGCATGAGTTCCGCAAGTCGAGCGGCGCCTTCCTCCACGGGGGCCTGCCAGAAGGAGCCGGGGGCGTCGTTGCTCGGCCAGCCCATCATCCCGGAGTCGGCATAGTCCAGCATCTCCAGATCGCTGACCTTCAGGACGTCACAGCTCGCCTCAAGTTCTTGACGGCGCATCAAGGCGACGGCCGCCCGATCGTGCCCGGGATCGCTCGGCTTGACACCTCCCGGCCCGTCACCGCAACCGCCGTCGGTACACGTCACGAGAACCGTGCGGATGCCCTCCGCCGCATACCGCGCGAGGACCCCTCCGGTTCCGGTGGCCTCGTCGTCGGGGTGGGCGTGTACTGCCATGAGGGTCAAGGGCCGGTCAGTCATGAAAAGTCCTCCTGCAGAAATACGTCTTGCTCCGAGTGCGCGGCGGGCGTGCCGCGATCCTTGGGGCCCGGATCCTGGTGGGGCGGACGACCTTGTGGTCTCCGTGCTCCCCGCCCGTGCGGCGCCGGTCCCTCGGTCGATGCAACCGTGCCGACCGGCCCGGCTGTTCCCGGCGCGGCCGTAGCCTTCCAGGCGTCAGCGTTTTAACGCGCACGCGATACAGGCGTGACCTCCCCGTCCTGTGGCACCGCAGTCTGGCGTGTGGTGGGTTGCTGACCAGCGCGGTTGCCAAATCGTTTGAGACCGACTGTGGCCAGCGTTCTCAAACGATCTGGTTTTCGCGGAAGTCTCGTTCGCGATGGATGACTGGAGCGCCGCCAATGAGCGCGAACACGGCTACCGCAACCACACCACTGTGGCAGTTCCGGCTCGACCAGACGGCCGCCGATCCCGGCAATGCGGCTCCACCCGCTTGATGGGAAGTCGCGGCAGCACGCTGAGCTGCGACCGTGGCGTCCGACGCGGTGGTATCAGGCCGCGGTACCCAGTACGCGTCCGCCCCAGCGGGTGCCCTTCTCGCTGCGGATGCGGACGTGTTTGCAACGTTGAGCGGCAAGGACGTCGGGGGCGGACATCCGCGTTGCGCCACCGCAGGTAGCGGTGAAGGGCAGGGCTCGGGTCTGCACGGTGGGGTTGGGGTGCTCGCTCGTGGTCGGGCTGATGTCCTCGCCGCAGGCGTGGGGGCCGGCCGCCGCGGTGGGCTATGGCTGCGCCGCCGTCATGGCGCGGAGATCGTCCACTGCTTGGGCCCGCACGCCCGCGTTGATCGCGGTCACCGGCGCCCTCACCGCACCGCTGTCGGCTGCGGGAACCCCTGGGGTTACCCGACGGGGTTGGAGCAGGACGACCAGGGCAACGTCAAGGTCATCAACTCGGAGGACGCGAGGAGCGCGTACGCCTCCAAAAAGGACGACGGCACCTACGAGACCGCCCAGGAGAGCGCCGAACATGCCGTCAAGGACGCCCAGGATCAGGCGAAGAACCAGGCCGGTGATGCGAGCCACGACTCGGCACTGCGGGAGAGCGCCCAACATCTGGTCGACGGCTGGTCCGGTACGACCAAGCCCGCCGGCACCGAACTCCGGCAGAACACCAACGACGACGAGCTGACCGGCGGGCAGCACGCCAAGGACCACTGCATCATGACCAGCCAAGACTCACTGAGCTCTGCCGACGAGGCGCCGCCGTGCATGTTCGTCGGGTATGCCACTGAAAAGTACCCGCAGCGGGGTGCCGGCCAGGGCACCATGGGCGAGGGCAAGCTCACCCCCAACGGCGCCACCTACACCGGCTACCTCGTCGTCCGCTACATCGCACCAGCAACAGCCAGGAGCACCTCGTAACCATTCCCGCGCGGGCCTACGTCCAGGCCCCGGGCAGCAGCAGCCCGGTCACCTGGGTCAAGCGACTCGAGGACGCGTCGTAGCGGAGCCCTCGGCCGGTGCGGGGTGCAGGCGGCCCCAGCCGGCGGGACAGGGCCGTAGGCCGGTCGACCGCGGTCGACCGGCCTACGGCAGCTTCGGGTCCGTGCCCGCCCGCGGACGGCTTACCCACCCGGCGCCCCGGCCTGGCCTGTGCCACCGGCGTCTGCCTTCCTGCAGAGGGGCGGTCCTCCGCAAGTCGCAGGAACCCGGCACAGGTGGAACCGATAATCGACGGTATGTCTCCCAAGGCGCCGCCCGCTGTCACAGACCATCCCCCCGCCGGGAGCCCGTTCGCCGGTCCCGGCGAGCGGGGGTGGCAGCTGTGGCGGGCGGTGGGTGAGGCCGCCTTCGCCGGGCTGCTCGTGCTGCTCACGTACCTGGCGCTGGACTGGTACCGGGGGTATCCGTCGCTGCTCGGCATGACGCTCGACGGCGGGGTCATGGTGGTGCTGGCGCTCGCCGGGATCGGGCTGGTGCTGGTACGGCGCAGGTTCCCGACGTGGAGTGTGCTGGGGCTGTCGGTGCTGATGGGCCTGATCCCCGTCACGGGGCTGCTGACCGCGGTGGCCGCGTACACCGCGGCCCGGCAGACAGAGGAGCGGCGGCGGCGCGCCGCGCTGCTGCTGGCAGGGCTTGCGCTGGCCCCGCTGGCCTGCTTCGCGTCGGCTCCGGTCACCGGCCTGGGCAGCAGGCCGTACGGGCTTGTGTTCGGTGCGGTGCTGGCTGCGACCACCGTCCTGGTGCCGGGTCTGGTGGGCACCGCGGGCGGGCAGCAGGACCGGCTGTTGTGGGCGTTGCGGGAGCGTACGGCCGCCGCTGAGGAGGCGCGGCGGCTGGCCGACAGTGAGGCGCGTCTGCACGAGCGGTCGCGGATCGCCGCGGAGATGCACGACCTGGTCGGGCACCGGCTCAGTCTGATCTCGCTGCATGCAGGCGGTTTGGAGATGGCGCTGCAGAAGCAGGCCCCCGAGCTGCGGGAGGAGGCCGCGCTGGTGCGCGATGCCACCCGCGACGCGATGCGGGAGTTGCGCGAGGCGCTGGGAGTCCTGGGTCCGCTGGGGCGGGACACCGGCACCGATGCACTGACGGACGCGACCGGCACCCGTGCGGACATCGAGGCGCTGGCGGCGGAGTCGCGTCGCGTGGGCGTTCCGGTCGAGTTTTCGTGGGACGGGGAGGATCTGGAGGCGCGGCCGGCGCGGGTGCGGCGGGCGGTGCACCGGGTGGTGCGCGAGTCGCTCACCAACGTCCACCGGTATGCGGCCGGGGCCCATGTAACCGTAGCCGTCGCCCACACCGGGGAGCGGGTGGAGGTCCGGGTGAGCAACGGCGTTCCATCCGTGCCGCCCGCCGTCAGCACCGGGCTGGGCTCCGGGCGCGGGCTGACCGGGCTGCGGGAGCGGGTGACGCTGCTCGGCGGCACCTTGGAAGCGGGTGCAACGCCGGGCGGTGGGTTCAGCGTGACGGCGGACATCCCCGCAGACCCGGCTTCCGGGGCGCCGGCGGAGGAAGCACGGGACGCAGCGCCGTACGAGGAAGGGTCGCACGACGCGGTCGACGAGCCCGGCCGGCGGCTCCGGCGCCTCCAGCGAGGCCCGACGAGTGCGGCCACCGGGCTGCTCGGCCTTGCGGGCGTGGCGGCGATGATGCTGTTCGGGGTCACCCTCGTGGACAAGGCGAAGCCCAGCCACCCTTACCCCGCCTTCGAGCCCCGGGTGGGGATGATGCGGGAGCAGCTCCAGCGTGAGGGGATCTCCGACGACCACGACGCGGTGCGTGCGGCCGCCTTCGGTCGGGAGCCGTGGCGACCCCGGTCCGCCCAGGACTGCATGTACCCGTGGGTGGACGCCAAGGCCAAGGGCGGGCGGCTACAGATCGTCCGCTACTGTTTCCGCTCCGACATCCTGATCTCGATCGACCGTTTCACGGTGCCTGTGGTGACCGAACCGCAACTGGCTTCCTGCTCAAGGACGAGGGGCCGCAGGAGCTGATCAGCGCGGTACGGGCGGCGGCCAACGGGGACGCGGTCCTCTCCCCGGCAGTCACCGGGAGTGTCATTCAGCGGATGGTGCGCGGCGGCGTTCCCACTGCCGGGAACAGCGCACCGGACCAGCGGTTGGCGGGACTGACGAACCGTGAGCGCGAGGTGCTGGCGTTCACGACCGGCGTCCGGTGGCGCATCTGGCCAAGGAGCCGGGAGTCCCGCGGCAGTGCGCGCACCGGTGGGTGGACCGTTTCCGGGCCGAGGGCTGGACCGGTCTGCATGACCGCTCCAGCCGGCCTCGTACCTGCCCGAGTCGTACTCCCGGGCATATCGAAGCCTCGGTGCTTAGCCGCATCGAGCGCGTCATCACCGACAATGCCTGCCCACCGGCCCGGTCGTCGTCCGCGGTTCTACCTGTTCGCGACCGCCGCTTCCCGGAGGACCCGGCCCGGGCCCGGCGCCGTCCCCAACGCCCGGTCGAGGTCGGCCCACAGGTCCTCCACGTCCTCCAACCCCACCGAGAGCCGCAGCAGCCGGTCGCTGACTCCCGCGCCGCGGCGGTCGTCGGCGTCCACGATGCGGTGGCTGATGGACGCGGGGTGCTGGATGAGGGTGTCGACGCTGCCGAGGCTCACGGCCGGGGTGAGCAGGCGGACGCCCGCGATGACGTCGTGGGGGTCGCCGGCTACCTCGAAGGCGACCATGGCGCCTCCGATGCGCGGGTAGTGGACGCGGGTGACGCGGGGGTCGTCGGCGAGTCGGCCGGCCAGCTCCGCCGCGTTCGAGGACGCGGCTCGGACCCGTACGGGCAGCGTCGACAGACCACGGAGCAGCAGATAGCCCGCGAGCGGATGCAGCACTCCGCCCGTGGCGAACCGCACCTGGCGTAGCCGCCCGGCGAACTCCTCGTCGCAGGCCACCACGCCGCCCATGACGTCTCCGTGGCCGCCCAGGTACTTGGTGGCGCTGTGCAGGACGAGACGGGCTCCCTGCTCGACGGGGCGTTGCAGCACGGGGGTGGCGAAGGTGTTGTCGGCGAGTAGCGGGACGGAACCGCAGGCGTGCGCGACGGCTCTCAGATCGAGTTCGGCGAGGGTCGGGTTGGCCGGGCTTTCGACCATCACCAGGCCGGTGTCGGGGCGCAGCGCGTCCGCGATGCCCGCCGGGTCGACCCAGGTCACCTCGGAGCCCAGCAGCCCTGCGGTGAGCAGGTGATCACTGCATCCGTACAGCGGCCGTACGGCGACGACATGGCGCAGGCCCATCGCGCTGCGTACGAGCAGCATGGCGCTCAGCGCGGCCATCCCGGTGGCGAACGCAACCGCGCTCTCGGTGCCCTCAAGACGCGCGAGGGCGGTCTCGAAGCGGGCGACGGTCGGGTTGCCGAGGCGGCCGTAGACGGGCGGGCCCTCCGGTTCGGTACCGTCGTCCGCGAAGGCGTCTATCCGGGCGGCCTCGCCCCGGCTGTCGTACGAGGGGTAGGTCGTGGACAGGTCGATCGGCGGGGCGTGCACCCCCTGCCGCGCGAGGTCGTCCCGCCCGGCGTGCACCGCCTCGGTGGCGAGCGCCCGGGGTGCGGGCACGCCCGGGACACGACGACCGGTGCCGTCGGGAGATTGGCCGGTTCCCTGCGGGTCGGCCGGTACGTCATATGCGTCAAAGCTGCCGGAGTCCATGCCCAGGAGTCTGAACACCGAGCGGGGTCGGATGGCCGGGCCCCGTGTTACGTTCGGCACATGGCTGAATCTGTCGTACTTGATTCGGTGGATCTCCATCTGCTACGGCTGCTGCAGAACGACGCACGGATGACGTACCGCGATCTCGCCGCGCAGGTCGGTGTCGCGCCTTCGACCTGTCTGGACCGGGTGACCAGGCTGCGCCGCTCGGGGGTGATTCTCGGCCATCAGCTGCGGCTGGACCCGGCGAAGTTGGGCCGGAGCCTGGAGGCACTGCTGTCCGTGCAGGTCAGGCCGCATCGGCGGGAGTTGGTGGGGCCGTTCGTGGAGCGGATCCGGGCGTTGCCGGAGTCCATTACTGTTTTCCATCTGACCGGGCCCGACGACTATCTCGTCCATGTCGCGGTCGCGGACATGGGGGATCTTCAGCGCCTGGTCCTCGACGGGTTCACCTCACGGCCCGAAGTGGCGCGCGTCGAGACCCGGTTGATCTTCCAGCAGTGGGACTGCGGCCCGCTGCTGCCCCGGCCCGGCGGCTCTTCCGCCCCCACGACCACCGTCGACCGTCAGACCCCCGGGAACCCCGGGGCCTGACGTGTATACCGGTCCAAGCCGGAGCCACGGCACGAGACCGCCTACTACATCGCCTACTACATCGCCTACGCCCCCGACGAGACCCCACTCACCGAGCTCATCGCCGTCGTCGGCCCGCGCTGGACCATCGAGGATCATGAGCGACGGGCGGCGGGCCGACCCGACCCGCCGCCGAGCGGCCCTACGACCTGCGGTACGTCGGGATGTCGTGCTGGTTGTACTCCGCTGTGGACCCGGCCGAATGCGCTCGTCGCGCGGGCCGGAGCATCGAGGTCCTCTTCCGCACTCGCGGCCCCGGCACACGTTCCAGCGACGGGTGGATCTGCGTCAGCAGACCCCGCAGCCGGTTGCTGATGCGGGTGGCTTCACCGGCCAGGTCGTCGTCGAAGCCCACGAGCATCTCCAGCTCGGCGACCGCCTCGTCGGCAAGCTCGACGGCCCGCAGTGTGTGCGGCATCGAGCGGGCGGCGACTCACCGTCCGGCTCGGCGCGCCCAGTGGGCGGCGGTGAGCGCGATGAACCGGGCGTTTCCCGCGGCGTAGCGCAGGAACATTCGGCGCGGCTCCTGGACCATCCGGTGGAACCATTCCAGACCGGCCCTGCGCATCCACCGCGGTGCCCTGCTGCGCAGCCCCGCCACCACGTCGAAGGAGCCGCCGACGCCGACCACCAGGGCGCAGCCCAGGTCGTTCTGCCGGCGTGCGAGGAAGTACTCCTTGCGCGGACTCGGCACGGCGAGGAACAGGATGTCCGGGCGGGTCGCGCGGACGGCCGCCACCACGTCCTCCTCCGCAGTCTCGTCCCAGTAGCCATCCCGGTGCCCGACGACCTCGACCCCTCGCGCGGCGGCGATGCGCGCGGTCTGCGCGACCACCTCCGGCTCGGCGCCCAGCAGGTAGACGCGGTACCCGTTGCGCGCGGCGCTGCGCCACAGCGCCAGCATGAAGTCGATGCCCGCCACCCGCTCCGGCAGGGGATTGCCGAGAAGGCTCGCAGCCCACACGATCGACTGCCCGTCCGCGTTGACGAGCGAGCACGACCGGATGATCCGCGCCAGCTCCGGGTCGTCGTGCGCTTTGACGACCTTGGCCGCGTTCAGCGCGACGTGCTGGTGGGGGCCGCCAGTCGAGATCAGCGCCTCGGCGGCCGCCACCGACGCCTCCAGGGTGAGCGGGTGGACGGGCAGCCCGCACACCGTGACCTGCCGGCCCGGGCCCTCAGTCATGCCGTCCCAGTCCCAGGTTCTGCCAGAACCGCACGAACTCCTCCTCGATGCGCCCGGGCTCGTACCACGGCCCCAGCTCTTGCCAGGCCTTCTGCTGGCGCCGCCGGATCCCCTCCAGGTCCTCCCGGCAAGCCGTGAGGAACCGGGCCACGGACTCCACCGAGGCTTCCACGGGTTCCACGCAGCCCCGGTCGAAAAGCTCGGCGCTTCCCGGCGAGGGCGTCGCGGCCACGGCGCAGCCCGCCCGGAGTCCTTCGAGCAGTACGAAGGGAAGGCCTTCGACCCAGCGGGCCGGAAGGACGAACGCGTCGACGGTCGTCCAGAACGACAGGGCGTTCGACAGATCCAGGACCCCCAGGTCCTGGTCGACGCACGCCATTTCCGCGACGGTTACGTCATGGCGTATGCCGGCGACACGGAACTCGACCTCGAGCCCCTGCGCTCGCGCCTTCGCCACCCCGCCGCAGACCAGGTCGAACCCCTTGAGGCGGGTCATCGTGCCGAGCCAGCCGACGCGCAGGACGCGGGACGGGCGGCCTCCCTCGGTCCGCGGCACCGCTGGAGGGGTGGGATTGCGCAGCACCGTGACGGACGCCACCGGGCAGCCACTGGCCAGCAGTTGGCCCGCGACCCTCTCACTCAGGACGAGCCAGTGGGACCCGCTCAGTAACGCCCGCAGCAACTGGTTCGCGGCGAGCCTCGCGGGAAGCTGGGCGCCGTGGAGATGCAGGACCACGGTGCAGCGGACCGCCCTGGCCAGACCGATCAGGACGGCGTCACGGAGCAGCTGCGGACCCCCTTGCGAGACCGGCAGGTAGACGGCTGTCTGGGTGCGCCGGATCAGCAGGTACGCGCTCTTGCCGAGGGCCGCCGCGGTGGCGAGGGCTTTGGCGTGCCAGGAGGCCGCGAACCTCTCCGATCCTTTCCGGTCCGCCGAGAGCGAGATGACCGCCGACACGTGGCACCGGCTCGTCAGCAGGGGCGTGAAGAACTCGGCTGCGCGGCCCATGCCGCCCAGACGCGCGCTGTGCCGGAAGACCAGGACGGCCGGCCGGACGGGTCGCCGCAGGAATCTTGGGCGGATGAGAAACATTCCCAATTCCTCGGGGTATGTGATCCGGGATTCTGAAGTCCGGGTGGAATTATGGGAAGGCAACCACTTGGCCGGTATGGAAGGCCACTGCAACACGTCTCGGTCTGCGCTATTCATACGATATTTACGGCCAGGTCGCTGGGTATTTCCAGCTTCGGGATCCAATCGTCGAAAGGAAGCACTGTCGGCGTGACTGCTGATATTCCATTGTTCTTCTTAGCCTGTGCAGCGGTATGCGTTGCTTCTGGCGTTCTGCTCGCTTTTTTTCTTCGCGGGGCGGGATGGCTGCTCTGGGCGTCCTGCCTCGCGCCGCTTTTTCTGCTGGGCAGGGAATACGCGACGGTGGGCGTTTCCTCCGTCTATCTCATGGATGTCCTCGCTGTCTCCGCGCTGCTCGTGACCGTGCACATGTGGGGGCCCTGGGCGTTCTCCGAGTCCCGGCTGCGCTGGTTCCGGGCAGTCGCCATGGGCCTCGCGCTCGCGTCGGCCCAGGCGGTGTACCGCGGGATCGAAGCGGGGTATCCCGATGCCCTCAAGGGCGGAATCCTGGGCCTCTATCCGCTCTTCGGGTGGTGTGCCGCAACCTGGTTTCTCACCCGGCCCGCCGAAGAGCCTCTGCGCTGGAGATGGGTGTTGTACGTGCCGACCCTGGGTGTCCTTCTGGCATGGGTCGCGCACACGCCGATGATTGCCGCGGCCTCGGGCCTCTACCTGGCGATCGCCGCCGCATTCGGGGTCCAGATGCGGTATGCGGGAAACAGCCGCCTGCTCCTGTGGACACTGACGGGGGCCGCCCTGCTGACCGCTCTGGCGAGCAAGCGGGGCCCTATCCTGGCCGTCGCCGCGGCCATTTTCGCGACCGCCCTCGTCGGCCGGCCGAGTCGCCGACGTGTCATCCGCCGGCCTGTCATCTCATGGACTCTCGCGACTCTCGGGGTTGTTGCCCTGCTGTCTTTCTCCCTTTCTGGCTGGGCCCTGTCCGACATGCCCGTGGTCGGGGGCCTCATGACACGGCTGTCGATTTCGACGGATGTGCACACCGAAGCCGGCGCGAACGTGGCACTGCGTCTGGAGATGTGGCGGGAGGCCCTTCACACGGCGTGGCAGGAGCCGCTTTTCGGTGCCGGGGCGGGACACCCCATCGAGGTGATCCGATCCGGTATGCAACCGAGCGCCGGGAATTCCGGGCCGCACAACTCCTTCGTCGGATACATCTACTATCTCGGCTGGCCGGCCGGCCTTGGCTTCATCCTGCTCGTTGCCGCGACCCTGTGCCGGACCTGGCGGGCGCGGCGGTATCCGGTCGCTGCCTCCTGGTTCGGGGCGACCGTCGGAGTCTGCGTCACCGCCTTCACCAACGTCGCCTTCGAGACCACGTTCATCGGGCTTCCGTCCTGGTTGGTCCTCTCCTGCGCGTACGCCTTGGTGGGAGTGGATCGGGGCGGCGCGGGCGAGAACCGGGTCGGCGCCGCGGACACCGGGGGGCGCAAGCGGCTCATCGCCCAGCGGCCCCCCGGCCCGGGGGGCGCGACAGGCCGGCACACCGCCCGCAGCCCCGGTGCGCCGACACCCCGCCCTCCGCGTGACATCCCGCTCCGCTCGAGAAGTTCTGCACGCGGTACGACATGGCCGGCGAACGGCTCCTGGGCCGGCACCTGTGGGTGCATCTGATCCCCAGGTGCCATCAGCGGCGGGTCCGACCGAGCATGTGACGCTGCGTCAGGACACCTGCTCGGGTCAACCGGTGCAGCAGGACCGGGAGGTGAGGAGCCGGTGGTCGGCAATGACAAGCGAACGCAGCCGGCGCCTGAGCAACGGGTAGGACAGACGGTGCAGTCGTACGGAACGCGCGAAGGCCCCTTGGCGGAAGTTCTGCTTCGTCAACAGATGCAGCGTGCCGGCCGCGTGGTAGGTCATCCCCAGGCGCTCGGCGAGGACACGCATCGTCCGGGGGGCGTAGAAGGAGATGTGCTGGCCGGCTTCCGGAGCCAGGTACCACCAGGACGGATCGGCGCTGAGATCGTGCAGGTGCTGCGTGAAGACGAACGAGTGCGCTCCGGTCTCCCGCAGGCAGGTGTCGACGAAGGTGATCGGATCGATCACGTGCTCCATCACCTCCACGGCGGTGACCGCGGCGGCCGCTTCGCTCCGGCTGCCGTCCCACTCGAATCCCCGGGCGAACAGGTTCTCGCAGTGGGCGTCCTGCCAGTAGACGTCCAGGCCGACGTCGCGCAGCAACCGGACGAGCAGCCCGTATCCGGCGCCGTAGTCGACGTACACGCCGGTGGGGCCGAACATGCGGACCAACACCGACGCCAGCCGTGGATACAGGTGCAGGTTCCGCTGTACGACGCCGGTGTCGATGGCCGCCACGGCCTCCGAATAGGCCTCGTCCAGCCAGTGGGGCCCGTCGACGAACCAGTAGGCGCACGTGTCGCACATACGGTACGTGGCCTCGTGGCGTCCGAGCACGGTGCCACGGTGCGTGACGCGCGTGGTGCCGCCGCAGATCCCGCAGGAGGCGCTCATTCGGTCACCTTGCCGCCGACGGCCACCGACGCCCGGTGCGGCGGCTCGGGGATGGAGGAATGCAGGATCGTGCCGAGTTCGGCGTCGACCATGAGGCGGGCCAGTTCGGGGGCGTGGGTGGAGGGTTTCCAGCCGAGGACGCGCTGGGCCTTGGAGGCGTCTCCGACGAGGTCGTCGACCTCGGAGGGGCGCAGGTGGCGTTCGTCGAGGCGGATGTGGTCGCGGTAGTCGAGGCCGACATGGGTGAAGCAGTGTTCGGCGAAGTCGCGGACGCTGTGGCTGGTGCCGGTGGCGATGACGTAGTCGTCGGGTTGGTTCTGTTGGAGCATGAGCCACATGGCGTGGACGTATTCGGCGGCGTAGCCCCAGTCGCGGCGGGCGTCGAGGTTGCCGAGGTGGACGGTGTTTTGGAGGCCGGCTTTGATGCGGGCGGCGGCGGTGGCGATCTTGCGGGTGACGAAGGTGGGGCCGCGGCGTGGGGATTCGTGGTTGAAGAGGATGCCGTTGACGGCGTACATGCCGTAGGCCTCGCGGTAGTTGCGGGTGGCCCAGTAGGCGTAGACCTTGGCGACGCCGTAGGGGGAGCGGGGGTGGAAGGGGGTGTTCTCGTGCTGGGGGGCGGGTGCGGTGCCGAACATCTCGGAGCTGGAGGCCTGGTAGAAGCGGCAGTTGAGGCCGGCGTTGCGGATGGCTTCGAGCAGGCGGATGGTGCCCAGTCCGGTGGTGTTGCCGGTGAACTCCGGCTCGTCGAAGGAGACGCGTACGTGAGACTGGGCGGCCAGGTGGTAGACCTCGTCAGGCCGCACCTGTTCCAACAGACCCACCAACCGGGTGCCGTCGGTGAGATCCCCGTAGTGCAGGAACAACCGCACCCCGGGTGTGTGCGGGTCCTGGTAGAGGTGGTCGATCCGCCGGGTGTTGAAAGTCGACGCCCGACGGACCAGACCGTGGACCTCGTACCCCTTCTCCAGCAGCAACTCGGTGAGATAGGAGCCGTCCTGGCCGGTGATACCGGTGATGAACGCCTTCTTGACTGTCACCACGCACTCCCTGCTGAGCGTAGACCTCGAAATCCGGTGCCGAGACCGTCTGTGGAGAGGGGGCGGCTTCCAGGGCACCGTCAGCGTAGGGCAGTAAACCCACATTTTCCGGCATTATGCTGATATATCCGTTCTCAATCGGACGCTCCGCGGAACGCAGCCTCTTCAGCGGCGCTTTCGCGCGAGAATGCCGAACGTGGTGGGAGGGGCGAAGCGTTCCCCCCATGCCTGCAGCACTCCCGACTGCGTCGACCAGTAGCGTTGCAGCCTCACTTCCTGGAAGGCCGGCGCCAGCATCTTCTGAAGGGCCACCTCGTCCACTCCCTGACGCACGACGTGGTACTCCGACATGTCCGCCTCGTTCGACTCGTCGTAGTGGCCGCGCAGTCGGCGCACCCTGGTGGCCAGACCGCGGCGCAGCTGTCCCTGACCGAGCCGCCACAGGAGATAGGCTCCGCGGTCCACACTCATGGACAGGTGCGACCGGCGCGGATACCAGAGGGGATCCTGCATGCTGAGGAAGGCACCGCCGGGAGCGGTACGTCCGATGAGATGCTCCACGGCCGCCAGGTAGTCCGGGATGTGGTGCAGTACGGAGACGCACACCACGGCATCGACCGGCTCGGAGCGGAAGATCTCCTTCCCCTCGGGGTCATGGGCGACGGTGACGTGCCGGGAGTCGCGGAAACGACGCCGGAGGACAGCCACGCTGGGGGCGCTCATCTCCGTCACCTCGACCCGCGCCCCGGCCGCCACCAGATGGTCGGTGAAGGTTCCGTGTCCGGCGCCGATCTCCAGGACCCGGCACTGGCCGTTGCGTTCGACGATCTCGCCCACCAGCGTGTGCACAGCGGAGATCACACGCTCGCGGACGCTGTGATGCCGGATGTGCGGAGAGCCTTTCGCATAATCGTGCCCCACGCCGTGTGCGCGTTCCTGAAGTTCCCCGATCGTCGGCCGGCTCAGCATTTCTGTCATGCGGGGATACTATTGGGGTGATCGCCTGCACGGCCCCGGCTCCGGTGTGCGCGTGCGCGGTTCACACGTCCGGCCGCGTAGAACGCGTGGCGGTTCCTCACCGAAGCGAGCGGTAGACGTCGGCCGTCTTCCGGGCGGTGCTTTCCCAGGAGAACATGCGCGCCCGTTCCGGGCCGCGTTTTTGCAACCCCTCCCGGATGGAGGCGTCGAGCAGCCGGCGCAGTGCCTGAACGAGGTCGTCGACTTCCCGAGGGTCGAAAAGCAGGGCGGCATCACCCACCACTTCCGGAATGGAGGCGGCCCGCGCGGCCACCACCGGAACTCCTTCGGCCATCGCCTCCAGCGGCGGGAGTCCGAAACCCTCGTAGAGCGACGGGTAGACGAGGCCCAGGGCACCCCTGTAGTAGCGGGAGAGGGCGACGTCGTCCGCGGCGACGAACGTGACGCGGGCCGCCATGCGACGACTTTCCAGAAGGGCCTGTTCCTCCCGGGTCGCAGGTCCTCCTCCGGAGCACACCAGTCGCAGATCTCTCAGCTGCGGATCCCGAAGGGCCTCCACGACGATCCGCCAGTTCTTGTAACCGCCGCGGTTGCCGACGTACAACACGTAGTCGTCCGCCTGCCGTTGCGTCCGGGGCCGGGGAACACGCACGCCTAGGTGGATGACCGAGATCGTTTTCTCCGGCACGCCGAGCATGCACACCAGGTCCCGTGCCGTCGCGTGGGAGATCGCGATGATCCGGTCGGCTCGCCTGGCCCAGAGGCGCTGGCGCTCGGCCGTCGTGTCGTTCGCGAACTGACCGGGGTACTTGTGATGGATCAGGTCGTAGAACGTGCAGACATGAGGTCCCCGGCCGAATGCCTCGGCCGAATAGTACGTGGGGTGCAGAATGTGCGCGGCACGCTGAGCGGCGGCGTAGCACCTGAACGCCTGACCGCTCAAGAACAGCCGTGGTCGCAGGGGAAGTTTGCCCAGAAGCGTGCGCCCGCCGCGAAGGTGGGCATTGTCATGCAGCCCGGAAAAGAGGCGTGCGTCGACGCCCAGTTTGACGAGTTCGGTGTGGAGTTCTGCGAAATACCGGCTGACGCCGCCGAACCGCTGCGTGACGAATACATCCGGAGAGAACAGGACGCGCATCTGACGTGATTCCTCCCGGGCCGCGGGCATCCGACGTCCGGTCACTGTATGCGCGACACGACGGGCGAACAGCGACGACACAGCGCTCAGGTGCCGACACTGAACGGGATGGCCGTCATCGTGGCTGCCGTGTCCTGCCCGTCCTACCTCAGGATGTGCCGTGAACCAGATTCCCGGTCGCTGGCGGAGAATTCTCGCCGTTGGTGCCACGACGGTGGGCGCTCGGGGTATTTCCCTCCTCGTCACCCTGCTGGCGCTGCCGATTGTCGGCCGTTGCCTCGAAAAGGAGGAGTTCGGACTCTGGCTGAACCTCACCAGCACCTTCGCCATGCTGTCCGTACTCGACTTCGGGGTCGGGTTGGCGGTGATGGGGCAGGTGTCCGAAGCCCGTGGAACCGATGACGTGGCCTCGACCCGCCGAGTGGTGACCACGGCCCTCGTCCTGCTGACCGGTGTGGCCGTGCTGCTTCTCGCCCTCTGCGGCCTGCTCGCGTTCACCCTCGACTGGAGCGATCTCCTGGGAGCGGACCGGGTGCCCCCCGCCGTCGTCGGACAGCTGGTCTTCGCGGTGGGTGCCACGGCCGCACTCAGCCTGCCCCTGACGGTGGCGGGCCGGGTGTACTACGCCCTTGGCCGAGGCCATGTGACGGCACTGTCCACGTCGGCCGGTGTCCTGGCGCAAGCGGCGGGTCAGCTGGCCGTGGCGGCCCTCGCCCCGGACCTCCGCTCGTTCACGGCCGTGCATCTCGCCACGTCCCTGCTCGCCGGTCTCGTCCCGACCCTCCTGCTGGCCAGGCACATCCGCGATGCCCGGCCCCGGCTGCGCCATGTGGACCGGGACACCTGCGGCCGGCTGGGCCGCGAGGGCGCGCAGCTCTTCCTGCTGACGCTGATGGGAATCGTGTCCTTCAAGTCGGACTCCTTCGTCATCGGGCACTACCTCGGCGCCGACCAGGTCGCGGCGTATGTGCTGCCGTTCACCGTGTACGCCACCGTGCCCACGGTCGCCGGAGCGTTTCTCACACCCTTGTGGGCGAGCTACCGGGAGGCCTGGGCGCGCGGCGACCAGGCCTGGGTGCGCGGTGCTTACCTGCGGTCGGTGGGGCTGTTGACGGCCGCCGGTGCGGTGACGGCGAGTGTCCTCGTCCCGGTCACCCCGTGGCTGCTGCGTCTGTGGGTCGGTGACGACGCGGCCGTTCCGCCCCCTGGGCTGCTGGCGGCACTGGGGGGCTACGTCGTCATCATGTGCGCGACCACCGCGGTCGCCGTGTTCCTCAACGGCGCCGGGGAGTTGAGGCCGCAGCTCGCCGTCGGGGCCGTCATGACCGTGGCGAACGTGGTGGCGTCGGTCTGGTCCGTGCACCGGCTCGGCCTGGCCGGGCCGCTGTGGTCCACGGTCGTCACTCAGACGCTGATCGTCCTCGTGCCGTCCATGCTGGTCGCGCACCGACGGCTGGCGCGTTCTCGTTCCGCCTCCCGGGAAGTGCTGCGGACCGCCGGCTGAGTCCTGCCGTCCTGTGCCGCGGGTCAGCTCGGAACGGGCGAGCCGGCCGCCGTCCCCAGGGCGGCGCCCGGCACGGCGTTCAGAGCCCTGAGTTCGGCGTCGACCATGAGGCGGGCCAGTTCGGGGGCGTGGGTGGAGGGTTTCCAGCCGAGGACGCGCTGGGCCTTGGAGGCGTCTCCGACGAGGTCGTCGACCTCGGAGGGGCGCAGGTGGCGTTCGTCGAGGCGGATGTGGTCGCGGTAGTCGAGGCCGACATGGGTGAAGCAGTGTTCGGCGAAGTCGCGGACGCTGTGGCTGGTGCCGGTGGCGATGACGTAGTCGTCGGGTTGGTTCTGTTGGAGCATGAGCCACATGGCGTGGACGTATTCGGCGGCGTAGCCCCAGTCGCGGCGGGCGTCGAGGTTGCCGAGGTGGACGGTGTTTTGGAGGCCGGCTTTGATGCGGGCGGCGGCGGTGGCGATCTTGCGGGTGACGAAGGTGGGGCCGCGGCGTGGGGATTCGTGGTTGAAGAGGATGCCGTTGACGGCGTACATGCCGTAGGCCTCGCGGTAGTTGCGGGTGGCCCAGTAGGCGTAGACCTTGGCGACGCCGTAGGGGGAGCGGGGGTGGAAGGGGGTGTTCTCGTGCTGGGGGGCGGGTGCGGTGCCGAACATCTCGGAGCTGGAGGCCTGGTAGAAGCGGCAGTTGAGGCCGGCGTTGCGGATGGCTTCGAGCAGGCGGATGGTGCCCAGTCCGGTGGTGTTGCCGGTGAACTCCGGCTCGTCGAAGGAGACGCGTACGTGAGACTGGGCGGCCAGGTGGTAGACCTCGTCCGGCCGCACCTGTTCCAACAGACCCACCAACCGGGTGCCGTCGGTGAGATCCCCGTAGTGCAGGAACAACCGGTCCGTCCACTGGCGGTTGTCCTGCCAGTGAACGAAGTCCGGTTCCCGACGGGCGGTGCCGTGGACCTCGTACCCCTTCTCCAGCAGCAGTTCGGCGAGATAGGACCCGTCCTGGCCGCCGATGCCGGTGATGAACGCCTTCTTGACCGTCACCACGCACTCCCTACTGAGCGTAGACCTCGAAATCCGGTGCCGCCGAGTGCGCCTTCCGGAAAAGGGGCCCCTGACGGCATGCCAGGTTAGGGCAGATCAGCGATTGTTCAGGGGAAATATTGCATTGTGTCCTATTCGCTGCAATGCATACGAGGTTGGGGAGACGTGACCCGCCACCCGACGCGGCCCTTCGGCTTGCCCGAACGGTTGCCAGGAGTGCCTGTTCATGAACACGACCGTCGCCGGGGCACCGGACCGCCGCACCCCACCGTCGGCTGGAGCGCTCGGACCGGATCTTCGTCGCCGGACGCCGGGGGCTCGTGGGCTCGGTGTGGAGACGGCTGAGCGCCGCGGGATTCGGCGCGCTCCTCGGACCCGACTCGACGGAGCTGGACTGAGGAACCGCCCGGCGGTCTTCGACCGGTTCTCGCAGCACCGGCCGCACGCGGTCGCCCTGGCCGCCGCACGGGTCGGAGGGGTCAGAGCCAACACGCCCCCGGCCCACCGAACGGGCGAAGCCCGGGGCCGGTGAAATGCCGCGGTATTTGTTGAGGCATGCGTCGCCCGGCCTCCTTGATACGGTTCCCGGGTGCTGAAAAAGGCTGTCATGGGTCTGGCGCAAAGGGCCGTCGATCGAGGAGTCCAAGCCCGGATCGACGAACTGCGCTTCTCGGTGGGAGCCGTGGAGTGCCGGCTGGCGAGCCTGCTGCCGGAACCACGGCGCCTTCGCGACGCGGAGTTCAAGGTGTTCTCACAATGGGGCGAGGACGGCATCCTGCAGTTCCTCGTTTCCCGACTCTCCCCGCCCGATGTCTTCATCGAGATCGGAGTCGGTGACTACTCCGAGGCGAACACGCGGTTCCTGGCCATGAAGGACAACTGGCGCGGTGCGATCTTCAACGGCGGAACCGCGCACATCGACTTCCTGAGACAGAGCGGAATGGCATGGCGGTGGAGCATCTCACCGGTATCGGCGTTCGTCACCGCGGAAAACATCAACGAGCTGATCCTGCAGACCGGGATCAAAGGTGAAATCGGCGTTCTCTCGATCGACATCGATGGAATCGACTACTGGGTGTGGCGGGAGATCTCCGCTGTCTCCCCGTGGATCGTGGTCGTCGAGCACAACAGTGTCTTCGGCTCCGAAAGCGCGGTGACCGTTCCTTACCGCCCGGATTTCACGGCGTCAGCAGCGCACCACACCGGCTCGTACTTCGGTGCGTCCCTGGCGGCCTTCCATCATCTCGGGGCTGAGCTGGGCTACCGCCTCGTGGGCGTCGGCGGCAATGGCGTCAACGCATTCTTCGTACGCGAGGACGTCGCCGGAGACCTATGGAACATGACCCCGGCGGCCGCCTTCGTGCGTTCCCGTGTCCGGACCGTTCGCGGTCCCGACGGTGGGCTGACGTACACGGGCGACGATCACGTGCAGGTGCTGCGGTCGATGCGCGACCTCACCGTACACGTGGTGGACGAGCGCAGGGACCTGCCGATCGCCGAGGCCTTCGGGGTCTGACGGGCACGGCTGCGGTCGTCCGCGTGGTGACCGCGGCGCGGTCCCGCGGGCATCGTCCCGTCGCGGATCAGCGGGATGCGGCGGCCATGCCGTCGAAGAAGGCCCGCTCCGCCGCACCGGCCTGCTCGAAGAGGTCCGCGTCGTCGGCGTGGAAGGTCGCGACGTCGTAGTAGGAGCCGTTGCCGTGGGCGAGCGTGTAGCGACCGAGGTCCTTCCACACGTGCGGCTCGGTGACCCGCGTGACGAGCAGGAGTTCGCCGGTGTTGGCGTAGACGAGTGCCCCTTGGTACCCGGCCTCGGCGAGCGCCGTGGCGGCCTGGTAGGGGTTTTCGTCCCCTGTTCCGGCGGCCCACAGGGGAGCGAACTCGAAGAAGACGACAGGACGCGCACGAGCGAGGAGTTCCCTGTTCGCCACGATGATGCGCGGATCCGCACCGTCCGTGTCGATCTTCACCAGGCCCGGCGACAAGAAGCGCGCGTGGGAACCGAGGATGGCCGGCAGAGACCGAAAGGGGCGGGCAGGCTTCGGACCCGACGTCGGCGGGACCAGGGCGGCGGTACCTGCTTGCCGTACGACGGTGCGAGCGCGGTCGGTGTCGTCGGCGGTGGCCACATAGGCCTCCTCGATCTCGACGTCACGCAGGCGTTCCACGTTCCGGCGAAGGAGGGCCAGGAAGAGATCGTCGCCCTCCACGCAGAGGATCGGCGCCGTCGCCGCCGCCCGCATGAGAACAGCGGTGTCGCCGATGTTCGCACCGATGTCCACAATCGTGAGGTCCGGACGGGCCGCCGCCGACATGGCCGTCAGGCGGGCCAGGTTCTGCGAATAGTGCGGCGCTGCGGAGAGAATGACGGGCAGATCATGTGACAGCGGCATCACGATATCCTGTCCCGCGATTCGGCATGTGACGAGCGGGTCGCCGTGCTCCGCCCAGAAGCGACGAGTGAACCGGGCCGAGGACCTGATGATTCGACGACCAATGGAGCCGTTGTGCGCCGCGGTCGCGCATTTCAGCAACGCCTGGGCAACACTGTTCGGCGCTGTTTTCCCCGGCACTGTTGCAGAATTGGTCATGCGGGGAACGTAGCAGAGGCCATATTGCGACGAGGATTACCGCCGGCTTCCGATTTTCGTGAAGGTGGCCCACCCCCGGCTGACGCAGCGTGCGAGGGGCCACCAACACTCCTCCGAGCGGCGGGCCTTCGGGCCGAGGTAACGGCGCATCACGCGCCGTCCCTCGTCCTGCGGGTCCGGATTGCTCGCCGTCAGCGACGTGGGGTGCACGCGGAAGCACCCGAGCTGCCGCGGCAGGTAGGCCATCCGTCCGCTGCGCCGCAGGCGCAGATGGAGATCGAAGTCCATCGCGTACCGCAGTGTGGGATCGAGCGCGCCCACCTGTCGCACCGCCTCGCGGCGGTAGAGGCATCCGGGCTGGCCCACCCAGTTCTGGCCGTACTGGAAGAACCAGGAGGCGAACGCACCCGGACGCATCGTGTAGAGGGTGCGGCCGGCCGAGTCGATGACTCCGACCTGGCCGTACACCATGCTGGCGGCAGGGGTTCGGTCGAGTTTCCCCAGGGCTGCGGCCAGGCTGCCCCCGGTGAGCAGGTCGTCGTCACCGAGCCAGGCCACGTACTCCGCGGTGGCTCCCCGCCAGCCCTGGTTGATCGCATTGCTGAGCCCCTGGCGCTCCTCGACGAGGAAGCGGCAGCCGTGCCGCTCGGCCGCCGCGCGCAGCAGGGAAGCGGCTCCGGCGGGCCCGACGATCACCAGGTCCACGGGCTCGTCCTGCCGCCTGATCGAGGTCAGGCACTCTTCGAGGTAACCGGGGCGTTCGCCGTTGGTCGGCAGCACCATCCGCACGCGCGGAAAGGCAGGGGAGCCCACTGCATCGCCTCCGATTTCCGTCATCGAGGTGTGCATCCGTGCCGTAGTGCTACACCGAACAAGGAGATGGGCGGATGGTGACACGGCATTCCCCTGGAAAATTCTTCGCCGGGAACCGGACAGGGTGCCGACCACCATTCAGAGGAATCGGTGAGTTTACCGTCCGCGCGGCGCGCTTGTCGGCCGATACGTTCCGTGCCGGTCCAGTCTGTGCATGCCGCCCTGCTTTCCATCACACCATCGGCCCGGTTCATCCGCGGTACATCCGGAAAGGAATTCGCCCGGTGTTCTCCACCGTCTGCGTCATCGGTCTCGGCTACATCGGCCTGCCCACCGCCGCCGCCCTCGCCGCCAACGGGATCGACGTCATCGGTGTCGACGTCGACCCCGCCACCGTCGACCTCATCAACGCCGGCCGTGCCCCCTTCGTCGAGCCCGACCTGGCTGTGGCGGTGAGCGGGGCCGTCGCCATGGGACGGTTGCGGGCGACCACGACGCCCGAGCCCGCCGACGCCTTCGTCATCGCCGTGCCCACCCCGCTCCAGGACGACCGCGCGGCGGACCTGTCGTACGTGCGCGCCGCCGCCGCCTCGGTGGGCCAGGTGCTCAAGGCGGGTGACCTCGTCATCCTGGAGTCCACCTCGCCGCCAGGGACCACCGTGGAGCTGTCCCGGTGGCTCGGCAAGCACCGGCCCGATCTCACGTTTCCGCACGAGAGCGCGGACGTGCCCGACGTGCGGCTCGCGTACTGTCCCGAACGCGTGCTGCCGGGCCGGACGATGATCGAGATCGTGACCAACGACCGGATCGTCGGCGGGGTCGGCGAGGGCTGCGCCGAGCGGGCACGCGCCCTGTACCAGGTGTTCACCAAGGGGGAGTGCCTGCTCACCGACGCCACGACCGCCGAGATGGCCAAGCTCGGCGAGAACGCCTTCCGGGACGTCAACATCGCCTTCGCCAACGAGCTGTCCACGGTCTGCGACCAGCTCGGCGTCGACGCGGGGGACGTCATCGACCTGGCCAACCGGCACCCTCGCGTCGACATCCTGCGCCCCGGGCCGGGCGTCGGCGGGCACTGCATCGCCGTGGACCCCTGGTTCATCGTCTCCGCCGCGCCCCGGCAGGCGCGGCTCGTCCGGCTCGCCCGCGAGGTCAACGACGGACGGCCCGACTACGTGCTCGGCGAGGTGGTCGATACGGCCGGACGGTTCAAGGACCCGGTGATCGCCTGCCTGGGCCTGGCCTTCAAGGCGAACATCGACGACCTGCGCGAGAGCCCCGCCCTGCAGATCGTCACCCGGCTGGCTGAGCGGCAGGTCGGCCGGCTGCTGGTGGCGGAGCCCCACATTCGGGAACTGCCGGAGTCACTGGCACGTACGGGCGTGGCCCAACTCGTCGACGTCGCCACCGCCGTGCGCGACGCGGACGTCGTCGTCCTACTCGTGGACCACGACGCCTTCCGGGGCGTGAAACGCACCACGCTGCGGGGCAAGGCCGTGTTCGACACCCGCGGGTTCTGGCGCTGAGCCGGTGCCGTCGAACTCCGCGGGGCGCTCGCACAGTCCCAGCCAATGGCCGATCGCGCGCACGGTACGGTCCGCCGCGCGCCCGTCGCCGAACGGGTTGACGGCCCTGGCCATCGAGGCGTAGGCCGCCCGGTCGTGCAGCAGCCGTCGCACCTCCTTCACGATGCGCTCCCGGTCGGTGCCCACCAGCCGGGACGTGCCCGCCAGCAGGGCCTCGGGCCGTTCCGTGGTGTCCCGCATGATCAGCACCGGCTTACCGAGGCCCGGCGCCTCCTCTTGGATGCCGCCGCTGTCGGTGAGGACCAGGTACGCGCGGTCCATCAGCGCAGCGAAGGCGCCGTAACCGAGCGGCTTGGTCAGCCGTACGTTCTCCAAGTGCTCCACGTGCGGCAGGAGCGCCGCGCCTACCACGGGGTTGGGGTGCAGTGGCAGCACGATGAGCAGGCCGGGCTCGCTTCGGGCCAGGTCGGCGAGGGCGCCGCCGATGGCCTCCATACCGCGTCCCCACGACTCCCGGCGGTGGGCCGTCACCAGCAAGACCCGGCGGCCGGTGTCGTCGAGGTCGGCCAGGTCCGGGTCGCCGGAGTGCGTCATGCGCCCGACGGCCCCGCGCAGGGCGTCGATGACCGTGTTGCCGGTGACCACGACGGACGACCGGGCGACGCCCTCCCGGAGCAGGTTGTCGCGTGCGTGAGGGGTGGGCGCCAGGTGCAGGGACGCCAGCTGGGTGGTGATCCTGCGATTGATCTCCTCGGGGAAGGGCGCATACCGGTCGTCGGTCCGCAGTCCCGCCTCCAGGTGGGCCACCGGGATGCGGTGGTAGAAGGCGGCCAGGGCCCCGGCGAAGGCGGTCGTGGCGTCGCCCTGCACCAGCACCGCGTCCGGGCCCTCCTGCCGCAGCAGCGGACACAGCCCGTCCAGGACGCGGTGGGTGATGTCGGCAAGGCACTGGCGGGGGGCGAAGATGTCCAGGTCGTGATCGACGTGGATGCCGAACACCGCGTGCACCTGGTCGAGCAGCCCGCGGTGCTGCGCGGTCACCGTCACCGTCGGCCGGAACATCGCGGACCGGTCCAGTGCCTCGATGACGGGGGCCATTTTGATGGCCTCCGGTCTCGTTCCGTACACGACCATCAGTCGTTTCACCCGAGTCTCCTTAACCGAGGGCACCGGACGGCGGCGGCTCCAGCGAATCGGCAGTGCGCGACCGTGCCTGTAACTCCCGAGGCGTGTTCACCCGGCTGTATGGGTATATTGCTCCGTCTAGCCTATTTCGTGGGTTATTTCATTGCCTTGCGCCTTATGTTCCGCCCTGGCCGTGACTCCCTCCCCGTAAAGGCAGGAAAGTGAAGACAGTGCTCCTGTCGCCGCGTACCGGTTCCATCACGGTGGCGGACGTTCCCGCCCCCGAGGTGGCCGCCGGGACAGTGGTCATCCGCAACCACTGGTCGCTCATCAGCGCGGGTACGGAGCGGGCCACCGTCGCCACCGGCGCCAAGGGCCTGATCGGCAAGGCACGGCAGCGGCCCGACCAGGTCGCCCAGCTGATCGACAGCGTGAAGCGGACGGGACTCGCGGACACCTACCGGACCGTCAGGGACCGTCTGGACCGGCCGGTGCAGCTCGGCTACTCCTGCGCGGGGACGGTGCTGCGGACGGGGGAGGGCGTCGACGACATCCGTCCGGGGACGCGGGTGGCCGCCGCCGGGGCCCGTTACGCGTCGCACGCGGAGATCGTCGCGGTGCCCCGCAACCTCGTGGTGCCGGTGCCGGACGGGGTGGACACCCGGTGGGCCGCCTTCACCACGGTCGGCGCCATCGCGCTCCAGGGCATCCACCAGGCCGAGGTGGTGCCCGGCTCCCGGATCGCCGTCATCGGGCTCGGCCTCCTCGGCCAGATCACGCTCCGGCTGCTGCGTGCCTACGGCTACGACGCGGTGGGCATCGACCCGGACCCGGCCATGGTGGCGCTCGCCGAGTCCGCCGGGCTCGCCGCCCTCCCGCGGGACGCGGACGCCCTGCCCGGCCTGGTCCAGGGGCGCTGGGCGGGCGCCGGCGCGGACGCCGTGCTCATCACCGCGGCCACGCCCAGCCCCGACCCCGTCGAGTTCGCCGGCCGTCTCGCCCGTGACCGAGCCACCGTGGTCGTCGTCGGGGACGTGGGCGTCGCGCCGCCCCGGTCGTCGTACTACCACAAGGAACTGACGATCCGTTATGCGAGGTCCTACGGCCCCGGCCGCTACGACCCCCGCTTCGAAGAGGGCGGCCACCCCTATCCCGAGGGCTATGTGCCGTGGACGGAACGGCGCAACCTCGCCGAGGTGCTGCGGCTCCTGGAGACGGGCGCTGTGGACTTGGCCGACCTCAAGCCGCGGGTCTTCGCCGTGACGGATGCGGCCGACGCGTACGAGGCGCTCAAGCCGTCCTCCGGCCCACGCGACGTCGCCCTGCTGCTGCGCTACCCCGACACCGCGCGGCTGCCGTCGCCGCCGGCCCCGGGGAGCGCGCCCCGCACCTGGACCGCGCCGCGCGGCACGCCGCGGATCGCGGCCATCGGCGCGGGCAACTTCGCGACGAGGACGCTCTTTCCCGAGCTGAAGAGGGAAGGCGGCGTCGCGTTCTCCTGGGTCGCCGGCGGACGCGGGCCGTCCGCCGCGCACCAGGGCCGGCGGTGGGGGTTCGACCAGGTCGCGGAGAGCGTCGACGCCGGCCTGGCCTCGGGCGAGGCGGACTGCGTGATGGTGCTCAGCCGCCACGACAGCCACGGCCGGTACGCGGCCCGGGTGCTGCGCGGCGGCAGCGCCCTGTACTGCGAGAAGCCGGTGGCCCTGACGGAGGCGGAACTGGAGGACGTCGCCCAGGCGTGGTCGGCCTCCGGCGCCCCGGCGATGGCCGGGTTCAACCGCAGGTTCGCGCCCGCGGTCGCGGACCTGCGGGCCGCGCTGCCCGCCCGAGCGCCGCTCCAGGTCGTCTACCGGGTGTTCGCGGGCCGGCTCCCGGCCGACCACTGGTACTTCCACCCCGGACAGGGCGGCCGGCTGCTCGGCGAGGTGTGCCACTTCGTCGACACCGCCGCCTTCCTGGCGCCCGGGCGGCCGGTGCGGGTGCGGGCGGTCGGCGTGGACGCCGCAGACCCCGCCGTCGCGCAGAGCGTCACCCTCCAGATCGCGTACGACGACGGCTCGTCCGCGTCCGTCGTGTACGGGGGGCTCACACCGCCCGGCGCGCCCAAGGAACTCCTGGAGGTGGCCGGCGACGGGGTGGCGGCCAGGGTCGACGACTTCCGCACGCTCACCGTGTGGAGGGGAGGCCGGGCGAAGACGACCACGTACCGGGGCGCGCCCAAGGGGCACGCGGCGGAGATGCGCACCCTCGTCCGCCTGGTACGCGGGGAATCGCTCGACACCGGGACCGCTGCCGCCGCCGGCTTCGCCTCGGCGCTGGAGAGTTCCCTCGTCACCTGCCGTGCGGCCCGCTCGCTCACGGAGGACCGGCCGGTCGACTGCGCCCCTGCCACCCCGGCCCTGGCCAAGGCTCTCGGGCGCCCTCAGCTTCCTGCCGCCGCTGACGCCGGGCCCGACCCGGACGGGCGGGCGGACAGCCTCCCTTCGGCCGCGGAGGTGCGGTGATGTGCGGCTTCCTCGTTCTGCTGAACGAGGCCGCGCGGAACCGGTCGCCGTCGCTGCCGGACCCGTGCACGGCCCTCGCACACCGCGGCCCCGACGCGAGCGGCCACCTCGCCCTCGCCGGCCCCGGCCGGCGGGCGGCGCTGCACTTCCGCCGCCTGGCCGTCGTGGACCTCGACCCGAGGAGCGGCCAGCCCTTCGGCTCGCCCGAGCGGGGCGTGCTGGTCTACAACGGCGAGGTCTACAACGCACCCCACCTGCGCGAGGTGCTGCGCAAGCGGCGCGTGAGGTTCACGACCGAGGGCGACACCGAGGTCCTCTACGAACTCCTGCTGCAGCCGGACGCGCGGCGGCTGCTCGACCAGGTGGACGGCATGTTCGCCTTCGCTCTCGTCCTGCCCGACGGCAGGGTGCGCTACGGACGTGACCGGCTGGGCGTCAAGCCGCTGTACGCGGCGGCGGACGCGGCGGGGCACCTGGTCGCGCTCGCCAGCGAGATCGAACCACTGCGGGCCGCTGGGCTGACCGGAGGCGCCGACCCGGTCGCGGTGGCGCAGGGTGCCATGTTCCTGTGGACGCCGCCGCCGCGGACCGGTTGGCAGCGTGTGAGTGCCGTACCGGCCGGGACGGTGCTGTCCCGGCGCCCTCCCGCGTACGACGAGGCGCTGACCTGGTGGCGCGCTCCCGTCCTCGCACCCGCCACGGACATCGCGGCCGCCGTCCGTGCGTCGGTCGCCCGCCAGATGCGGGCGGACGTGATGGTAGGGCTGCTGCTGAGCGGAGGCCTGGACAGCACCTGGCTGGCCGTGGAACTCCTCAGGGAGGGCTTCACCGGTCCCGCCTTCACCGCCAGGCCGCGCACGGTGGTGAGCGGCACGGAACCGTTCGAGGACGATGCCCCCTACGCCGCCCGCGTCGCCCACCGGCTGGGCCTGCCGCTGGCCTGGGTCGACCTCGACGTCGACGTGCTGCGCCGGATCCCTGAGCTGGTGACCACCATGGAGCTGCCGTTCGGGGACCCCGCCGCCGTGGCCCTCATACAGCTGTCCGGCGCTGCCCGCGGCCAGGCGACCGTGCTGTTGTCCGGGCTGGGCGTCGAGGAACTGTTCCTGGGCTACGAGCGCTACCAGGCCGTACTGCTGCTGCAACAGCTTCCCGCCTGGACGCGCCCGACTCTCTGCGCCGCCACCCTGGTTCCCGCGCCCCGGCGCTACCGGGGCCGCGCGGAGAAGTTCGGGCGGCTGCTCCAGCTCGGTGCCCGCGACTGGTCGTGGGCGACGCAGGCGTACTACTCCGGGCGGGAGTGGGCGGCGCTGTCACCGCTCGTGGGGCTGGACGCGATCACCGAGCGGCACCGTGAGGTGGCGGGCGCCGTGCTGGACGCGGGTGGCACGCCCCTCGCGGCGCTGGCGGAGTGCGACCGTCGGCTGTTCCTGCCGGGCCTGAACCTGCTGTACGGCGACCGCGCCTCGATGCGCGCGAGCGTCGAACTGCGGGTCCCGTTCCTGGGGGAGCAGGTGGTGGCCGCCGCTCTCGGCGCCGCCGCGGAGGAACAGCTGCGGCTGGGGGACGGCAAGGCGCGCTTCCGCGCGGCCTCGGTGGCGTCCGGCGTGCCGCAGTTCGTCGCCCGGCGCCCCAAGACGGGGTTCGGGGCGCCGGTGCGGTCGTTGCTGCGCGAGCACGGTGACCGGCTGTGGACCGAGGTACGGCGCTCACCGCTGTTCGACGACCTCTTCGACCGGCGCACGGCGGACCGTCTCGTCGCCGAGCACGTGCACGGTAGGCGTGACCGGGGGCTCGCCGTGTTCGGGCTGCTGTGTGCGGCCGTGTGGTGGGAGCGGAACGCGGCGGGCGGTGCCGGGCGGACGGCGGAGGTCCTTTCGGGTTACGAGACGGCCGGGGCCGGCTGACCGGGCCAGGGGCCGGCGTGGTCCGCTCGGCGGGACTGCGTGCGGGAGCGTCAGGGCGCTCCCGGCGGGAGCAGTCGCCTCGACCGTGCCGGCCGGAACCGGCAGGTGACCGCACGCGATCAGCCCGGCAGTACGTCGTGCAGGGCGGTCAGCGCGTCCAGCAGGGGGGCGGAGCTCCAGCGGGGTGACTCCCACAGGGCCCGGTTCCTCCTGGAGGTCCCGGTGCCGGTGCCGAGGCCGGGATAGCGGTCCATGACCGCCACCAGCGTCTCGCGGGCGAAGTCGGTGCCGGTGAAGCCGCGTTCGGCCGCCCAGGCCGCCATCCGTACCGCCGTGGCGTCGTTGTTCGGATCCCGTCGGGTCCGGGTGTCCGCGAAGTAGCGGGGCAGCGGACCGTCGAAGAGGTGCCGTAGATAGTGGCCCACCCCGTGTTCGAGCGGGGTCCGCACGTCCATGCCGAGAAGCGTCGCGGCCTGGTCGAGGCGCAGCAGCACGTATCCGGTGTGGAAGCCGTCCACCCAGTCCAGGCGCGGCCCTGGGCCGTACGGCCACGAGCCGTCGGGGCGCTGGCCCGCCAGGCTCACCTCGACCGCTCGGCGGGCCGCGCCGGCCAGCCGGTCCGCCAGGCCGGCGGGCAGGGGCGTGGTACGGGCCAGGCGGGCGGCGAGCGCGGCGCCCATGAGGTTGGCGTTGTGGACCAGGACGCCGCTGGTCGGGGTGTAGGTGAAGAACGCGCCGTTGTGCAGGTGTTCCAGCAGCCCGCGGGCGAGCGCCCCTACGGCCTCGTCGCCGAGGGTCCCGGCATCCAGGCAGCCGTCGGCGCAGAAGGTGGTGGCCACCAGGTTGGGGACGGAGGCCGGGTAGTACGACCAGCGGGTCTGCACGTCGAACTCGTAGCGCCACAGCCCGGCGTAGCGCCCGGACAGCTGCTCGGCGGCGGTCCACCGGCCGAGGCGCAGGGCACGCTCGTGCCACCGCGGGAACGCGGAGAGCCGGGCGCAGGCACCGGCGGCGAAACCGGTGGCCGTGGCGGTGCGCAGCGGGCGGATGCCGAGGGCCGGCCGTAGGTCGGCCGGGCTGCGTTTGACGGCTTGCAGGAGCCCCTGGCGGAGCACACGGTGCACGGCCAGCCGCCCCAGCGGTCCGGTGAGCCCGTCGTACGGATCGGGGCCCGCCCAGGTGCGGGCGTCGGCCCACAGGAAGAGCCGGTCGGCCAAGGCGAGCACATCGGCAGCGGACCCGACGGGATGGTCCGGTGCGGGGAGGCCCGGGGGCGAAGGGGCGGCGG
>NZ_SDIG01000200.1:0-10491 GCF_004122755.1 Streptomyces sp. TM32 | reverse complement strand
TCCCCACCGTCCCCTCCGTCGTCCCTCGTGCCCACCCCCTGCCCGGACCTGAGGGCCCTCACCCCGGCCCTCGGCGATGCCGAACTGGCGGTCACCGCCGACGCGCTGGCGCTCGGCCAGTGGGCTCGGGTGCGCACCCTGCTCACCGGCACCGGCGCCGACTGGGATCTGCGCGGTCACCGATTAACCGTCCTGGCCACCTCTCCCGGCAGCGCCGCCTGGGCTGCCGACTGGCTGCTCGCCGAACCGGACAGCGGTGACGCCGCCACCCTCCTGGCGCTCGCCACCGTCCGGCTCGCGCTGCGCGGCGCGAGCAGCACCACGGCCGCCGCCCGGGCGTGCGCCACCGCCGCCGGGATGCTGCCCGACGACCCCACCCCCTGGCTCGGTGCGCTGATCCTCGCCCGCCGCTGCGGCACCCCGGACGGACAGGAGCACGCCTTCCGGCAGATCCGCGCCCGGCACCGCGACCACCACCACGCACACCACCTGATGACGGCCGCGCTGGCCGAACGGCAGCCGGACGGCGGCGACGGCCCCCGGCACCCGGCCCATGACTTCGCCGCCCGGGCCGCGGAACGTGCCCCCGCCGACTCCCCGCTCGCCCTGCTGCCCGTCGTGGCGCACGCCGAGCGCTACCGCGCGCTGGCCGCCGCGGGCCTGGCACCGTCCGACCCCGCGGACTCCGGTCACTGGTCCACCCGGCACGCCCATCAGGTCCTACAGGCCGCCTTCGACTGGTGGCTGGAGTGGGAGGGCGAGGACCATCCGCGCCGCACCATCGATCTCAACTTCCTCGCGCACGCCCTGTTCCACGAGGGACGGATGGCCGAGGCCGCCGCGCTCTTCCAGCGCATCGGCCCGCACCCCACCCGCGCCCCCTGGTCGTACGCGGGCCGCGACGCCGAGGGCGCGTTCCGGGCCGCCCGCGCCACCGCCCTGCGCCGCGCCGGGACGCCGCCGCCCGCTGACCCCGCGGCGCCGATGACTCCGACGCCGATGACGAAAGTCTGACGTCGGGGCCCGGACACTGGCCCCGGCGGTCGCGGGGTGTTCGAATCGAGGAATGACCAAGGAAGCGAATCCGGCCCGCGCGGCGGGCGGCGGCGAGGACGGGCGCGGCGCCCCCGTGGGCCGCCGCGTGCTGCTCGGCATGCTCGCCGCCGGTGCCGCCGGCGTCGCCGCGGCCCCCTTCCTCCAGCGCGCCTACGACGAGACGCTCGGCGCCGCCGCCCAGAAGGACCCCACCGGGCTGTCGGGTCTGCTCCCGGCCGGCGGCGGTTTCCGCTACTACTCGGTGACCGGCTCCGTACCGCCCAAGGACGCCCGCACCTACCGCCTCACGGTCGACGGCCTGGTCCACCACCGCACCAGCTACCGCCTCGACGACCTGCGCCGGATGCCGCAGACCCGGCTCGTGCGGGACGTCCAGTGCGTCACCGGCTGGCGGGTGCCCGGCACCCCCTTCGAGGGCGTCCGCCTCTCGGCGCTCCTCGACGCCGCCGGCGTCCGCCCCGAGGCCAAGGCCGTCCGCTTCACCTGCTTCGACGGCTCCTACAGCGAATCCCTCACCCTCGCCCAGGCCCGCCGGGACGACGTCCTGGTCGCCCTGCGGATGCAGGACACCCCGCTGGCCCATGCACACGGCGGCCCGGTCCGCCTCTATGTCGCGCCCATGTACTTCTACAAGTCGGCGAAGTGGCTCTCCGGAATCACCGTCACCGACCATGTCGCGCCCGGATACTGGGAGAACCTCGGATATGACGTCGATGCCTGGGTCGGCCGGTCGAACGGACGCGACGATGCCCCCACGACCTGACGGTCCGTCCGCGGCCGCCGCGGCCCGCCCCCGGGTACGGCGCTTCACCCCCGCCGAACACCGGGTCCATCAAGCCACCGCCGCCCTGATGGCCGTCTGCGTGCTCACCGCGGGCTGTCTCTACCTCCCCTTCCTCGCCGAACTCGTCGGCCGTCGCGCCCTGATGGTCACCGTCCACGAGTGGTCCGGCATCCTGCTGCCGGTGCCCGTGCTGCTGGGCCTCTTCTCCCGGGCCCTGCGCGCCGACCTCACCCTGCTCAACCGCTACGGCCCGCATGACCGTCGGTGGCTGACGGCCGCCCTGCGCCGCCGCGGGGGCCGCCAGGCCGGAAAGTTCAACGCCGGCCAGAAGCTCTATGCCGCCTGGATCGCCGGCGCCGTGCTGGTGATGCTCGGCACCGGCCTGCTGATGTGGTCCACCCTCCCGCAGGCGCTCGGCCTCGTCCGGGCGGGGACGCCCGTGCCCCTGGTCTGGCGCACCGGCGCCACGTTCGTCCACGACTGGCTCGCACTCGCCGTGATCCTCGTGATCGCCGGCCATGTCGGCAAGGCGTACGGCGATCCCGAGTCCCGCCGGGGGATGCGCACCGGCTCCGTCGATACGCAGTGGGCCCGGCGCGAGCACCCGCTGTGGCGTCATGGGGACGGGGAGCGGGACGAGAGGGGGGAGGGGGAACGGGACGGGCAGCACGACGGGACGTCGGGCGGGGAGCGCGACGGGGAGCACGACAGAGAGCACGACGGGAAGTGGCGCGGGCCGCGGGCCTGACCCGCCCTTGCCCGGATGACCTGCCGGGGTGTCAACTTCCTCCCGGTCCTTCGCAGAGAATCCTCTGCAGAGGACTCTCTGCGGTCCTACGCTGACGTCCATGACCGACCTGCGGCTCAGCCCCGAACAACTGGCGGCGCTGAACGCCGAGTTGGCCGAGGTCGTCGACCGGCACCGGGCGGCGGCGCGGTGCGCGTCCGGTGCCGGGGAGACGGACGGGCAGCCGGTCCTCGTCCAGCTGCAGTCCTTCCCGCGCAAGGAACGGGGCGAGCGATGAGCGGACTGCTGCGCCGGCACCGGGACTTCCGGCTGCTGTGGTGCGGGGAGACCGCGGGCAAGTTCGGGGCGGCCGTCACCAATGTGGCGATGCCGCTGGTGGCGCTGTCCACCCTGCACGCGTCCCCCTTCGCGGTCGGACTGCTCGGCGCCTGCGGCTGGCTGCCGTGGCTGCTCATCGGTCTGCCGGTCGGCGTATGGGTGGACCGGCTGCGGCGACGTCCCCTGATGCTGGGCGCCGCCGGTCTGTCGCTGGTGCTGTTCGCCGCCGTCCCGCTCCTCGCCCGGTCCGGGGGGCTCCCGCTCGGTCTGCTGATCGCCGTGGCACTGCTGGCCGGTGCGGCGGCGGTGGTCTTCCAGACCGCCTACAGCGCCTACCTGCCCACGCTGCTGGCCCCGGCCGACCGGGCCGAGGGCAACGCCAAGCTGCACGGCAGCGCCTCGGCGGCGCAGCTCGCCGGGCAGGGTGCGGGCGGCCTCCTCGCCCAACTCGCCGGTTCCGTCAACGCGTTGTCCGTCAACGCCGGCACCTTCCTGATCGCGCTGCTGTGTCTGCGGGGCATCCGGCACCGTGAGGCGCGCCCGGCAGCCCGTGTCCGCGGGCTGCGGACCCTGACCGCGGAGCTCGCCGAGGGGCTGCGGCTGGTCGCCGGCGATGTGTGGTTCCGTACGCTGACGCTCTTCGGCGCCGTCTCCAACCTCGCGCTCATGGGCTATCAGTCGATCGCGGCCGTCTTCCTGGTCCGCGAGGTCGGCCTGGCGCCCGGCTCGGTCGGCGGGCTGCTGGCGCTGGGCGCGTCGGGGGGTGTCGTGGGGGCCTTCCTGGCGCGCCGCGCCGCCGGCCGGTTCGGCACCGCCCGCGCCCTGCTGCTGTCCGAACTCGGGCTGTCCAGCGCCGCGTTGCTCATGCCGCTCGCCGTCCACGGCGCCGGGGCACTGCTCTACGTCGCGGGCAGCTTCGGCGTCAGCGCGGGGGTGGTGGCCGGCAACGTCCTCAAGGTGGGCTTCCAGCAGCGGTACTGCCCGCCTGCTCTGCTCGGCCGGTTGATCGCCGGCAGCGCCTTCCTCAACTACGGCACGCTGCCCCTGGGGGCGCTGCTCGGCGGGGCGCTCGGCTCGGCCCTCGGTGTCCGCCCGGCCATGTGGATCATGACGGCCGGTGTGCCGCTGGCCGCGCTGATCCTGGTCTTCTCACCGATCGGGCGCATGCGCGACCTGCCGGTACGCCCCGCGGAGGACGACCGGCCGGGGCCCGGTGCGCGCGGCCCGGAGCCGGCGGGGCGGGACGGCGTGAGGCCACTGCCGGGGGCCTGAGGCCGGCAGCCCGCGAGGCCGGCAGTCCGCGAGGCCGGGGACTTGAGACCGATGCGGCCGATGCGGCCGGGGGCCCGAGGCCGGGTGGCGGCGCGGGCGCCGCGTCACCCGGCCGGTTGCAGCGCCGGTGCGTCCGTGGCCGGCGGCGGCCCCACGGTGGGCAGTTCGACCTCGAAGCGGCAGCCCGCTCCGGCATTGCGCACCGTCGTCCGGCCCTCATGCGCCTCCACGATGCCGCGCACGATCGCCAGCCCCAGCCCGGCGCCGCTCTCGCCGTCCGCCCGGGGCGTGCGCGCCGCACCGCCGCGCCAGCCGGTGTCGAAGACCCGCCCCAGATCCTCCGGCGGGATGCCCCCGCAGCCGTCCTCCACCGCCAGCACCACCCGGCCCTGCTCCTGCCGTGCGCTGACCGCGACAGTACCGTCGGCCGGGGTCGCACGGATCGCGTTGACCAGCAGATTGCCCAGGACGCGGGTGATCTGCTGGGCGTCCACCCGCACCGGCAGCGGCACCACCCCGCCGGCCACCAGCCGCACCCCGCTCGCCCGCGCCAGCGGCCCGGCGCCCGCGAGCGCCTCGTCCACCAGGTCGTAGACCGACACCCGGGACAGCGTCAGAGCCAGCGCACCGGCCTGGATCCGGGCGAGTTCGAAGAGGTCGTCGACCATCGCGGCCAGTCGGTCCACCTCGACCCGCATCCGTGCGTGGTAGCGCGCGGTGTCCTCGGCGACCCCGTCCTCCAGCGCCTCGGCCATCGCCCGCAGCCCGGCGAGCGGGGTGCGCAGATCGTGGGAGATCCCGGCGATCAGCTCCCGCCGCGAGGCATCGAGTGCCCGCTCGCGCTCCCGTGCCTCCGCGAGCCGCCCGCTGGTCTCCTCCAACGCCCTTGACAGTGCGGCCAGTTCGGCCGTCGGTGACTCGGCCGGCGCCACGAAGCCGCCCTCGCTGCCGACCGTACGGGCCGAGCGCGCCAGCTCCTCGCTGCCCGCCGCGATCCGCCGCCCGAAGAGCAGCGCGGCCGCCAGCGACACCACTCCGGAGACGGCCACCACGGCCATCACCACGCCCAGGTCGTGCCCGGACAGGAACATCGCCTGGGCGACCGCCACCGTGCCCGCCGCCATCGCGGCCACCGCCAGCGCCGCCACCGCGAACAGCGACAGCGCGACCGAACGCCGCCGCAACACCCGTACCGCGGGCGCGGCGAGCAGTCCCGCCAGCGCCGCACCGAGCGCCGCCAGCGCCACGATGAGCAGGAAGTCCGTCATGACGGCAGACCGCCTTCCGGCAGCGGGCCGTCCGGTGGCGGCTCGCTCGGCAAGGGGTCGAAGCGGTAGCCGGCGCCCCAGACCGTCGTCACCAGTCGGGGCGCGGCCGGATCCGCCTCGATCTTCTCGCGCAACCGCCGCACATGCACGGTCACCGTGGACAGATCACCGAACTCCCAGCCCCAGACCCGGTGCAGCAGCTCGTCCCGCGAGAAGACCTGCCCGGGGTGGCGCATCAGGAAGACCAGCAGATCGAATTCGCGGGCGGTCAGGGAGAGTTCCCGCCCCGCGCGGGTGGCCCGCCGGCCGGCGGGGTCGGCGCTGAGGTCCCCGGCCCGCAGTACGGAGGCCGCCGACGCGGCCGGCGGCGCGGACTCCGCACGGCGCAGCACCGAGCCGATCCGCAGCACCAGTTCCCGCGGGCTGAACGGCTTGGTCACATAGTCGTCCGCGCCCAGCTCCAGGCCCGCGATGCGGTCCGCCTCCTCGCCGCGCGCGGTGAGCATCACCACCGGCACCGGGGGGCCGTCGGCGGACCGGCGCAGCCGGCGGCACACCTCCAGGCCGTCGAGGCCCGGCAGCATCAGATCGAGCACGACCAGATGCGGGCGGAGGTCCGCGGCCCGGTCGAGGGCGGCGAAGCCGTCGGCGGCGTGCGCGGTGGCGTAGCCGGCGCGGGAGAGATAGCCGGTGACGACCTCGGCGACGGTCGGATCGTCCTCGACGACCAGGACACGACGCGGCGGCCCGGGTGCGGGGACGGGCGGTGGCGCGGAGGGCGGCGTGGCGGGGTGCACGGTCAGCGTGCCGTTCCCGGGAGGCAGGTCATGGTGCCAGCCAACACCAGCACCCGCGGCGGCGGGCGACCGGGTCCGTATCCGTAAGACTCCGGTAACCGGCGGCGCAAGGCTCCGGTAACCCCGACGTAAGACTCCGGTACCCGGTGACGGTGTTCCCGTGCCCGCCACCGGGCGGGCCGCGGCGGCCCGGCGGATCAGCCCTCCAGCCCCTCCCGTACCCGCCGCGACACCGTGATCGCGTACAGATCGAGGACACCCGGCGGCTCCGCGAGGCCGGGGCCGCCGGCGCGGATCCAGGCGGCGATGTCCGCCAGTGCGTCGTCGTCGTTGACCAGCCCCAGCCAGACGGGCCGCCCGCCGGCCGCCCGCCCCGCGGCCGACGGCTGGACCACGACCACATTCGCCTGGTCGCAGACGTCCAGGCACTCCGAGGCCCGCACGGGCGCCGCGCCGTCCAGCGCTGCGCGCAACCGGGGTATCTGTCCGGCGTGGTCGACGCCCGGAATCTTGGCCGCATCGCCGCAGCAGCAGCCGCGGCACACGGTGACCCGGCACGGGGCCGCAGTGGCCGCCCGGCCGGCACGCTTATTGATCATTCGGTTCATGCTACGGGGGCAGCTCCGGCGCACGGGACGGGGATCCGGTCGCCGAGCGCACAAACGCAACGGAAAATGCGTTTGCGTTTTGATCCGTGCCCCCGTACCGTCATCCCCGTTCCATTGCCGCCGATCGGAGAAGGCCGTTGCTCGTCTGAGGTCCTGAGACACCGCGCCCGTAAGGGGCGGATCCGTCCTGTGCTCCCGGCATTCCGGAGCGGCGGATCGTGCCCGGCGCAGCCTGTCCGTGACCTCGGCGTACCGCAACCGCGTACCCCGGCGCACCCCCGCGTTCCCGGCCCGGTGTCTCCCCGCGCAGTCCCCGCCCTTCCACCCGCGCCCAGGAGACCCGTATGTCCATGCACCCCGCCTCCGCCTCCATCGTCTGCACCGGCCTCGACTTCGCCTGGCCCGACGGCAGCACCGTCCTGGAGAACTTCCCGCTGGCCATCGGCCCCGGCCGTACGGGCCTGATCGGCCTCAACGGGGCAGGAAAATCAACCCTGTTGAAGCTGATCGCGGGCGAGCTGACCCCGACCGCGGGCAGTATCAAGGTGGCCGGCGAGATCGGCTACCTCCCGCAGCACGCCCCGCTCGACACCCAGCTGCGGGTCGACGAGGTCCTCGGCATCGCCGGGGCCCGCGCCGCCCTGCACGCCATCGAGGGCGGCGACGCACGCGAGGAGCACTTCACCACCCTCGGCGACGACTGGGACGTCGAGGAGCGCGCCCGCGCCACCCTCGACCAGCTCGGGCTGCCCGGCATCGACCTCGACCGCACCATCGGCGAGGTGTCCGGCGGCGAGTGCGTCCTGCTGCGGCTGGCCGCCCTGCTGCTGCGCCGGCCGGACGTGCTGCTGCTCGACGAGCCCACCAACAACCTCGACCGGGCGGCCCGGGAGCGCCTGTACGCCGCGGTCACCGGCTGGTCCAAGGTGCTCGTCGTGATCAGCCACGACCGCGAACTCCTCCAGCTGGTCGACCGGATCGCCGACCTCCGCGACGGCGAGGTCCACTGGTACGGCGGCAACTTCCAGGCCTACGAACAGGCCCTGGCCGTCGAACAGGAGGCGGCCGAGCGGATGCTGCGCGTCGCCGAGGCCGATGTCCAGCGTCAGAAGCGCGAACTTGCCGACGCCCACGTCAAGTTGGCCCGCCGGGTCCGCTACGGCAACAAGATGAACGCCAACAAGCGCGAGCCGAAGATCGTCATGAACGAGCGCAAGAGGGAGGCCCAGGTGTCCGCCGGCAAACACCGCATCATGCACACCGAACGCCTCAAGGAGGCCAGGGAGCGCCTCGACGAGGCGGCCGAAGCGGTCCGGGACGACGACGAGATCCGCATCGACCTGCCGCACACCGCCGTGCCCCCGGGCCGCACCGTGCTCAGCCTCGACGCCCTGCACACCCCCTACGGCGCACCCGCCGACCTGGAGGTACGCGGCCCCGAACGGATCGCCCTGACCGGCCGCAACGGCTCCGGCAAGACCACCCTGCTGCGCACCGTCGCCGGCGAGATCCCGCCGGCCGGCGGCACGGTCCGGGCCCATGTCCCCTACCGCTTCCTGCCGCAGCGCCTTGATGTCCTCGACGAGGCGCTCACCGTCGCCGAGAACGTCGCCCGCTTCGCCCCGGACGCCACCCACAACCACATCCGGGCCCGGCTTGCCCGCTTCCTGTTCAAGGGGGCCCGCGCCGACCAGCCGGCCGGCACGCTCTCCGGCGGCGAACGTTTCCGTGCCTCGCTCGCCGCGCTGATGCTGGCCGAACCGGCCCCGCAGCTCCTGCTGCTCGACGAGCCGACGAACAACCTCGACATCGCGTCGGTCCGCCGGCTCGTCACGGCCCTGGAGTCCTACGAGGGCGCCCTGGTCGTGGTCAGCCACGATCTGACGTTCCTGCGGGAGATCGGCATCACGCGATGGCTGGCCCTTGAGGACGGCGAACTGACCGGCACGGCACCGTTGTAGGCGCCCGAACCGGTGTGGGGGGGCGGACTTCGGCCCTCCGCCCCCACACCGATCCGCCCACCGATCCGTCCCTCTCCCCCTTCAGAAATGCCGCAGCAACTCACCGAACGCCGACAGCCGCAGCACCTTCTCATCGGCCGGGTCGAGGTCGCCGTGCTCCAGCACCCAGGTGTGCTGATGGGGGATGAACACCGCATTGAGGCCGGCGGCACGGGCCGGCAGGATGTCCGACTTGGGGGAGTTCCCGATCATCCAGGCCGAGGACGGCACCAGGTCGTAGGCGCGGGTCAGCTCCTCGTACGTCGCGGTGTTCTTCTCCGCCACGATGTGCACGTCCCGGAAGTGCCGGGTCAGCCCGGACGCGGTGACCTTCCGCCGCTGCTCCTCGGTGTCGCCCTTGGTCAGCAACAGCAGTTCATGCCGCCGGGCCAGCTCGGCCAGGGTCTCGGCCACCCCGGGCATCAGCTCCACCCGTTCCCCGGCGAAGGCCGCCGCCCACCCGGAGATCCGCGCCGACTCCTCGGCCGTCGCGGCCCGCCCCCGCAGCTGTGCCACACACTGCCCGAGGCTGTGCAGGAAGACCTTGCTGCCGTAGCCGAGGGTCGCCGCGTTCGCCGCCTCGATCCCGTCGAGAACGCCCCGGACCCCGGCCCGGTCGAGTCCGGGAGTGGCGATCGGGGTCATCCACTCCAAGAACTCCTCGATCACCCGCTCGTAGATCACGTTGTTCTCCCACAACGTGTCATCCGCATCGAAGATCAACATCCGGCAGCACGCCCTTCTCCCACGTCACCGATCCGCGCACCCTACGCACGCACCGGCTCCTGCCGCACCGGAAATACGGCGCGGACGGGCCGTGGAATCTGCGGAACGGCGCCGCGCCAGAGGTCCTCACTCTCGCGGCAGCGCGCCGCCGTCCCACTCCGCCAGCCGCAGCCGGCTCTCGAACCGCCGGGACCGCCCGTCGACCGGATCGGTGAACTCCAGCACCCTGGCGAGCAGTTGGAGCGGCGCGGTGAAGTCGTCGGGGGCCGGGTCCCGGACGACCGGATAGACCGGATCGTGCCGGATCGGCAGCCCGAGGCCGTTCATATGGACCCGCAGCTGATGCGTACGGCCGGTCGCCGGCAGCAGCCGGTAGCGCCCGAGCCCACCGCGCCGCTCGACCAGCTCGATCCGGGTCTCCGCATTGGCCGCACCGGCCTCCTCGCGCGCGGCGATCACCCCGCGCTCCTTCACGATCCGGCTGCGCACCGTCATCGGCAGCGCCACCCGCCCGTCGTACGGCGCCACCGCCTCGTACTCCTTGCGCACCCGTCGCCCGCTGAACAGATTCTGGTACGCGCCCCGGTCCTCGGGCCGTACGACGAACAGCGCCAGCCCCGCCGTCAGCCGGTCGAGCCGGTGCGCGGGCTGCAGCGCGGGCAGCCCGAGCGCGCGCCGCAGCCGGGCCAGCGCGGTCTCGGTGATGTGCCGCCCGCGCGGGGTCGTGGCGAGAAAGTGCGGCTTGTCGGCGATCACGATCCGGTCGTCCCGGTGGACGATCCCCACCTCGAACGGCACCGGCACCTCCGGCGCGAAGTCCCGGTGGAACCACACGTACCGTCCCGGCACATACGGTTCGCCGCCACTGAGCACCCCGTCCGCCCCGACGAACCGCCCCGCCTCCAGCATCGCGA
>NZ_SDIG01000199.1:0-10491 GCF_004122755.1 Streptomyces sp. TM32 | reverse complement strand
CCTCGTCCCTCGACTGCACGCAGACGACGGCCGGGGCCCGCCCCCACCGGCCTGTTCCCACCCACTCACGGGAGGGGGCGGACCGCAGGACGGAGTCCGGAGGGCCGGTCCCGCAGCCGAACAGCCAGCGCAGCGGCAACCAGCCCGCCGCGTGGGGGTACCTCCCACGCCCTTCAGGCAGTGGGGGAGCAACGGCGAGTGGCCCGTGCGGCGGGACGGCCGACAATGTCGGGGGCGCCGCAAAGCGCAACGACGAGTAGCCCCACGGCGGAAAGCCGACAACGTGCGGCGGCGCCGCAAAGCGCAACGGCGACAAACCACCACGGCGGGAAAGCCGACAACGTGGGGGGAAAAGCAAAGCGCAGCGGCTACGCGTCGAGGCCAATCGCAAAGGCGGCCTCAAGGTCGTGCTGCGAGTAAGTGCGGAACGCGATGTGCGTCTCCGTGGAGGCGACGCCGGGGACCTTGCTGATGCGGCCGGGGATGACGTCCGCGAGGTCGTCATGCGCGGCGACCCGCACCATCGCGATCAGATCGTGGGCGCCGGTGACCGAGTAGACCTCGCTGACGCCGTCCAGGGCGGCGATCTTCTCAGCGATCTCGGGGATCTGGTCCACGCTGGTCTTGATGAGCACGATCGACGTGATCACGGCTGGCTCTCTCCCTCGGTCGCCCGGTCGTTCCGCCTGGTGGCCCCCACACTATCCCTCCTGTAGCGGGCCCAGGCGTACAGGAAGCCGAGCGCGAACCCGATGACGTGGGCGAGGTAGGCGACCCCGGGACCGCGCGGGTCGTGCTGCGCGGCCTGCCACTGCAGGAAGAACCAGAACAGCAGCACCATCCAGGCGGGAAAGCGCAGCGGCAGGAAGAACAGGAACGGGAAGACGCTGGTCACCCGGGCTGTGGGGAAGAGATAGAGGAAGGCCCCCAGTACCCCGGAGATCGAGCCGGAGGCGCCCACCAGCGTCTGGTCCGAGGAGGCGTGGGCGGCCGCGTAGCCGAGCAGCGCCAGGTAGCCGATGATGAGGTAGAAGGCAGCGAACGGCAGCCGGCCCATGCGTGCCTCGGCCATCCCGCCGAAGACGTACAGAAAGAGCATGTTGCCGAGCAGGTGCAGCCAGCTGCCGTGCACGAACAATGCGGTGAGCGGCGTGATCAGGGCCCGTACCGAGCCGCTCCACAGATCCAGCGGGATCACGCCCCACCGCTCGAAATACGTGGTCTGGGCCTTCAGCAGGGCGTCACCGGTGCCGTATATCCGGTTCAGGCCGGATGCCGGGCCGATCACGAAGACCGCGCAGCACAGGCCGATCAGCACATTCGTCAGCCGTGAGAACACCGCGGTCAGGGACCGGGTGGCATGCGGCGGACGGGGGAGGAGACCGGACGAGCGGGGTGAGCGGGGAGAGGGGGCCGGCGCCGTCATGAAGTGATCATTGCTCAATGGGGGCAATCGGGACAGAGCGCCTCGCCGCATCCCGGCAGCCGGGCGGGGCCCGCACCGGCCCCCCGTCAGGCCGTAGGGTTACAGGCAGTACTTTGCGTACTTCCGCAGTCCGACGGCGCACCGCGTGAACGGCGCAGCAGCACGAGATCGACGAGCACGAAAGAGGACGACAGGATGTCTGTTCCCCTGCCGACGGCCGGAACCCGGTGGCGCTGCACGCTGTGCGGCAACCTCACCCGTTTCGACGTGACCCGCCGGGCCAAGGTGGTGGAGTACGTCCATCTGGACCTGGCCGGCGAGCCGAAGGTGGAGGAGCGCGAGGTGCTCAGTGAGAGCATCGAGTCCGTGCGCTGCCGCTGGTGCAACGCGGTCGACCAGATCGAGCTGGTGGACCGTCCGGGCGCGAACGCCTGAGATCGGAGCGAGGCAGCCGTGGTGGAGCGTCCACAAGGGGAGCCGGGGGCACAGCGTGACGACGTACCCGAGGGTACGGCGGACGAGGTGCTCGACCGACCGCTGCCCGAGGGCGTACGGCGCCGTGTCGTGGCGCTCACCGCGGAGTCCTTCGGCGCCCTGACGGTCGCCGAACTGCCGCCCCCGCTGCGGCAGTACGCCCGTTTCACCCCGAGTCGCCGGGCCAAATTCGCCGGAAATGCGATGGCTTCCGCCTTGGAGAGCGACGCGGTCTTCCGGCAGCGGATCGCCGGCAAGTTGCGCGAGGCACAGCCGGAGCTCGCCGCGGCGCTGGAGCACGGCAATCCGCCGGCGGCCGCCGAGCCGCTCGATGTCGCGGCGGCCGCCTACGTGCTGCGCCCCGAGGGCTGGGTCAAGCTCGTCGCGGCGGCCGGCGAGGAGGCCCAGCGGGCGCGCGCCGAGCGGGCCGGCGAGGAGGCCGAGCGGGAACTGGCCCGGCTGCGCGAGGAGCTGGCGCAGGCGCGCGGCGACGCCCGTACGGAGGCCGACCGGATCCGGGTCGACCTGGACACCCTCCGCAAGGAGAACGAGTCGCTGCGGCGCAAGCTGCGCAGCGCGCTGAGCGACGTCAAGCGCGGTGAGGCCGCGGTGCGCAAGGTCGACGCCGCCCTCGCGGAGACCCGGGACCGGGCGGCGACCGAAAAGACCGCCGCGGACAGTGAGGTGCGCCGGCTCAAGGCCCGGATCGCCGAGGCCGAGACGGCGCTGGAGACCAGCCGGCGGGCCGCCCGCGAGGGTCGCAGCGTCGAGGACATGCGGGTGCGGCTGCTGCTCGACACGGTGCTGGACGCGGCCCAGGGGCTGCGCCGCGAGCTGGCGCTGCCACCCGCCGACGTCCATCCCGCGGACACCGTCGAGGCGGTCGCGCCGGGCCGGATGACGCCCAAGGACATCGCCACCCGGGCGCTGTCGGAGATGGACCCGGCGCTGCTCGACCAGCTTCTGGCGCTGCCGCAGGCGCATTTGGTGGTGGATGGCTACAACGTCACCAAAACCGGCTATCCGACCATGCCGCTCGACAAGCAGCGGCTGCGGCTGCTGGGCGGTCTCGCGGTGCTGGCGGCGCAGACCGGCGCGGAGATGACGTGCGTCTTCGACGGGGCGGAGCTGGCGGCGCCGGTGCTGCTCGCGCCGCCGCGCGGCGTACGGGTCCTTTTCAGCAAACCGGGCGTAACGGCCGATGAGTTGATTCGTCAGCTGGTTCGGGCCGAACCGCCCGGCCGTCCCGTCGTCGTGGTCTCCACGGACCGGGAAGTGGCCGACGGGGTGGCGAAGGCCGGGGCGCGGCCGGTGGCATCGGCCTTGCTGCTCAAGCGACTTGCCCGGACCTGACGCACGCCGCGCCCGCGGGGCCGGACCGCGTCCACCGTCTGTTCTCCGTACCTGAGCGTCAGTTGGCGCTCACTGCCTGTGTGACGTTGGTAAAGGATGGGACTGGTGGCGCAGAAATTTCCCCTGAGGATTTGAAGCGATCACAGCTCGGTTACTAAGGTCAGGCCCGAACCTTCATGCAGATGATTATCCAACCGGGATGAACAGTGAAGGTACCGCCGAGTCCGCGGCGTTCACGCGGAGCCGGGGCCTCCCCCCCCACTTCCCGGTAGGCGGCTGGAGGAAGAAGGAGCTCGCCCCCGTGGCGTCCCACCGTCGACCCAAGCAGCCGAGCCGTACCCGCGTGACCGTGCTCACCGCCACCGCCGCCGCGGCGGTCGCCCTCTCGTCCCAGGCCGCCCAGGCCGACCCTCACCAGTCGAAGAAGGACGTCAAGTCCGAGGTCGACAAGCTGTACAACGAGGCCGAGCAGGCCACCGAGAAGTACGACGGGGTCAAGGAGCAGCAGGACAAGCTCCAGAAGGAGGTCGACGACCTCCAGGACAAGGTCGCCCGCGGCCAGGGTGAGCTCAACCAACTGCGCAAGGGTCTCGGTGCGGTCGCCTCCGGCCAGTACCGCAGCGGCAGCATCGACCCCTCGGTGCAGCTGTTCCTCTCCGGTGACCCGGACACCTACCTCGAAAAGGCCGCCACGCTCGACCAGTTGAGCGGCAAGCAGGCCGAGCAGCTGAAGACCATCGCGGACAAGCAGCGCCGGCTCGCCCAGGAGCGCGCCGAGGCCGCGGGCAAGATCAAGGACCTCACCGACACCCGTAAGGCGCTCGGTGACAAGAAGGACGAGATCAAGGGCAAGCTCGCCAAGGCGCAGCAGCTGCTCAACAAGATGACCGCCAAGGAGCGGGCGGCCATGCAGGCCGAGGAGAACCGCGCCAACCGCAGCAACGACCGGGTCAACCTCGGTAGCGACGTCCCGGCGTCGCAGCGCGGTGCGGCCGCCCTGGAGGCCGCGAAGTCGAAAATAGGTTCGCCCTACGTCTGGGGCGCCACCGGCCCGTCGTCCTTCGACTGCTCCGGTCTGACCTCCTGGGCCTACCAGCAGGCCGGCCAGTCGCTGCCGCGCACCTCGCAGCAGCAGGCCAACGCCGGTACCCGGATCGCCTCGCAGAGCGACCTCAAGCCGGGCGATCTGGTGCTCTTCTACAGCGACCTGCACCACATCGGCCTCTACGCGGGCAACGGCATCGTGCTGCACGCGCCGAAGCCGGGCGCTTCCGTGCGCTACGAGCCGATGAGCAACATGGAGTTCGCGTTCGGCGTGCGGGTCTGACAAGCCTCACAACACTCTCAACCTGCCGCCCGAACGGGCGAATTGCGGCCGAGGCCGCTGACCTGCCGCCCCGCCGGTGACCTGCACAGTCACCGGCGGGGCGGCTTTTTGCGGGCGAAATGCGGTCTTTGGTCGGTGTGGACCGGCGCCGCTACTGTCTGCCCGCGCAGCATCCGGTCACCGACGCCCTCCCGGGCGGCAGGGGCTGCAGGGAAGGAGTGCGGCTCTCGTGGTGTCCCACCGCCGTACCTCGCAGCACGGCCAGAGCACCCTCGCCGGGGTCACCGTTGTGTCGGCCGCCCTGGCGACCGCGGCCGCCGGACTGTCGGCGCCGCCGGCGTCCGCCGATCCGGCCGGCCGCGCGACCGGCCGGGAAGCGGCGACCGCCCGGGTCGACAGCCTCTACGCGCAGGCGGAGCGGGCCACCGAGAAGTACGACGGTGCCCAGGCACGGACCAAGGAACTGCGCGGCCAGGTGGCGGCCCTCCAGGACCGCACCGCCCGCGCCCAGGAACGGGTCAACCGGATGCGCGGCCGGCTGGGCGCGCTGGCCGCCGCCCAGTACCGGTCCGGCGGCATGGACCCCACCGTCCAGCTGATGCTCACCGAACGGCCGGACAGCTTCCTGGAGAAGGCCTCCGCGCTGGACCGGCTCGGCGTCAGCCAGGCCGGCGAGCTGCGCAGGCTCCGGGCGGCACAGCGCTTCCTGGAGCAGCAGCGCCGGGAGACCGCGGCGAAACTGGCGCAGCTGGAGGCCAGCCGCAAGGCCGTCGCCCGCCACAAGCGGGACGTCCAGCGCAGGCTGGCCACCGCGCGGCGGCTGCTGAACGCGCTCCCCAAGGACGCCAGGAAGGCCTTCGAACGGGCCACCAGGAGCGACGGGCGCCACGAGGCGGTCCCGGACCTGCACGGAGCCGTCCCGGCCTCCGGGCGGGCCGCGGCGGCCGTCGCCGCGGTGCGCGCCGCGGTCGGTTCGCCGTACGCCTGGGGGCGCAGCGGCCCCTCGGCCTTCGACTGCTCCGGGCTCACCCAATGGGCCTACGGCCGGGCCGGTGTCTCCATCCCGCGGACCTCGCAGGCCCAGCGCGGCGCCGGCCGGCAGGTGCCGCTCAGCCAGGCGCAACCCGGTGACCTGGTCATCTACCGCTCGGACGCCAGCCACGTCGGGATGTACGTCGGCAACGGGCAGGTCGTCCACGCGCCCTATCCCGGCGCACGGGTGCGCTACGACCCGGTCGGGATGATGCCGATCTCGGCCGTCACCAGGCCCTGAGGCAACGCCCAGCGTTTTTGCCGCGGCCGGGCCCGACCTACGATCGTCCGCATGTCACAGCAGTGGGCGGCCGGTCGGCTGTCGCGGGCCGGAGCGGTGGGTGCTGCCGCCCTGGCCCTCGTGCTGCTCGCCCCGCTGGCCGGCTGCGCGCCCACGGCCTCCACACCGGCCCGCTTCCCGGACGTCCAGCGGATGCTCGACACCCGTGCGCAGGCCGTACGGAAGCGGGACGCGGCGGGTTTCCTCGCCTCCGTCGACCCGCGGGCCACCGGCTACCGCGACCGGCAGCGCGCGATGTTCGCCCACCTCGCGGGCGTACCGCTGGCCGACTGGCGCTACGACCTCGACTCGACCGGTGCCTTCCCGCTCCCGACCGGCACCGCCGGCACCCGGCTGGCCGCCAAGGTGCGGCTGCGCTACCGGCTCAAGGGCTACGACACCGCGCCGGTGCACGCCGTCCAGTACCTCACCCTGACCGAGCGCGACGGCCGCTGGCTGATCTCCTCCGACACCGACGGCGCCGAGGACGGCCACAGCGGCACCCGGCAGCTGTGGGACCAGGGCCCGGTGCGGCTGGTGCGCGGCCGGCACAGCCTGGTCCTCGGCAGCCCCGCCCATCCGGGGCGGCTGAAGGACCTGGCGCGCCGGGTGGACCGGGCGGTGCCCGCGGTCTCCTCGGCCTGGAAGGGGAAGTGGGCGCAGAAGGTCGTGGTGGAGGCGCCGGACTCGGTCGAGCGGATGGCGCAGCTGATGGGCAGCGATGATCCGTCCGGCTTCGTCGGGATCGCGGCGGTCACCACCGGGGAGGCGGGCGTCGAGGCGGCCGCGCCCGCGGACCGCGTGATCATCAACCCGGACGCCTACGAGGAGCTCAACGACCTGGGCCGCAAGGTGGTGCTCACCCACGAGACCACCCATGTCGCCACCCGCGCGGCCACCACCCCGGCCACCCCGCTGTGGCTCTCCGAGGGCTTCGCCGACTGGGTCGCCTACCGCGGCCTCCATCGCAAGGCCGTCACCACCGCCCCCGAACTCACCCGCGCGGTCGCCGGCGGCAAGCTCCCCGCCCGACTGCCGACCGATGACGACTTCGGCTTCCGGGCCGGCGCCGACCGGCTGGCGAAGGCGTACGAGGGCAGCTGGCTGGCCTGCCGGATGATCGCCGAGAAGTGGGGCGAGGTCAAGCTGATCGCCTTCTACAAAGCGGCCGGCAAGAGCGCGATCCGGGTCGCGTCGGGGAGCACGGGGGCGCCGATGGAGGCGGCCACGGCGGCGCCCGCGGGCTCCCGGCCGGCCCGGTCGGCCGCCGGCGCCGGACACCGGCCACCCTCCCGCGCCGACCGGACGGACCGCGCCATGCGTACCCAACTGGGCATCGGCATGGCGGAGTTCACCCGGCGGTGGCGCGCTTACGTACGGCAGCAGCTGCGGCGGTGAGGCGGCGACCGGGGGCAACCGGGCGGCGGGCCGCTACCGGGGTGCCGGCGGTGCCGGTGTCCGCGGTGGTGCGGCAGCGGCGGTGAGCCCGGGCGCGGCGGCGGTCGTCCCGTCCGCCGGCTTGCGGGCGCCCACGACGGCCGCGGCGTCCCTGGGCCCGTCGTCCGCGCGCCCGCCGTCCCTGGTCGAGATCCACAGCCGGCGGCAGGCGAGCAGGGACGCGGCGACCAGCAGCCCGTTGCGGACGATCAGCAGGGCGACGCCCTTCGGATCGCTCGCCACGACATCGGCGAACCGGACGGGGAACTCCAGCAGGGTGACCCCGGTGGCGAGCAGCACCAGCACCGCCGGCAGCGTCTGCCGGCAGGCGCGTACGGTCACACACACCGCGGCGAGGCCCACCAGCCAGAGCATGTACTGCGGGCTGATCACCCGGCTGGTGGTCGTGAACAGCAGGGTGGCGGTGAAAGCGGCCTCGCACAGCGTCCCGGGGCCCAGCTGCCGGGCCCGCACCCGCCACAGGAACAGCCAGCCCACGGCCGCCAGGCTCAGCGTGAGCGCCACGGTCCCGGCGACGGGGACACCCGGCCCGAGGAACTCCAGCGAGCCGTAGTTCAGCAGCACCTGCCCCTGCCACCCGAACTGGCGGGCGATGTGGAAGACCAGGGCACCGAGCGACTCGACCTCCGTACCGCGGTCGCGCTGGAAGGTGAGGAAGGCCAGCGCGCCCGGTGCGGCGGCGACGAAGAACAGGGTCAGACCGGCGGCGGTCCCGGCCGCGCTCCACCACAGGGCACGGGCCCGCCGGCCGCGCGCCGCCGCCCCGGTCAGCAGCAGCGCCGGCCAGACCTTCAGCAGCGCGCCGAAGGCGATCAGCGCGCCCGCCACCCGCGGCCGGCGGACGACCGCGAACAGCGCGGCGACGGCGACCGCGGTGACCATCAGGTCATAGCGGGCGTAGGCGGTCGGGCCCAGCAGCGCCACGCCCGCGATCCACACCCAGGCCCCGGCCGGGCGGTGGCCGGGCCGCCGGCCGGCCCGCAGGAAGAGCGCGAGCACCGCCGCGTCCGTGAGCAGGATCAGGGTGAAGAAGGCCGGAGCGTAGTCCAGGAACGGCAGCAGAGCGGGGGACAGGATCGCGAGGGCGGCGGCCGGCGGATACTGCCAGGTCACATCGGCCAGCGGGAAGGTGCCGGTCTTCAGGACGTCGAACCAGCCCTGGTAGATCACCGAGACATCGGTGGTGACATCCGGCCCCGGCAGGACCAGCACCCGCAGGACGCACAGCAGCACCACGGCCCGGGTCACGGCCCATGCCGCCACCGGGAGCCACACCCCGCGCGGCGCGCTGATCCTGCTCATCGTCACCTCTTCGCTGCTCGTCCGGGCCCGCCCGGCACCGCGGGCGGCTCCGGGGGCACGGCGCCCTGGCTGCCGTTGCCCGCCCGAGCAGTCTGCCTGATGCCTGGTGGTGGCCGGTCACGACCGTAGGGAAGAGGGAGTGGCGTACCGGACGGCCGCCGTCCGGCGGCGGCCCGGTACTGTCGGGCCCTGGGGCATGTCCGCAACGTCCCGTCGTCCGCCCGAAGTGCGGGCCAGGCGGGACTTCGCGCACCCGCCCTCACCGCCGAGACCGCCCGTCCGGACCGACCGCCGAGAGACCACCGTGCAGAAAACCTTGATCGTCACGAACGACTTCCCGCCCCGGCCCGGCGGCATCCAGGCCTTTCTGCACAGCATGGCGCTGCGGCTGGACGCCTCCCAGGTCGTCGTCTACGCCTCGACCTGGAAGCGCGGCGCGGAGGGCCTCGCGGCCACCGCGGCCTTCGACGCCGAGCAGCCGTTCCCCGTGATCCGGGACCGTACGACGATGCTGCTGCCCACCCCGAGGGTGACCCGGCGGGCCACCGGGCTGCTGCACGAACACGGCTGCTCGTCGGTGTGGTTCGGCGCGGCCGCGCCGCTCGGGCTGATGGCGCCCGCGCTGCGCGCGGCCGGCGCCCGCCGCATCGTGGCGACCACCCACGGCCACGAGGCGGGCTGGGCGCAGCTGCCGGCCGCCCGGCAGCTGTTGCGCCGGATCGGCGCGGGCACCGACACCCTCACCTACCTCGGCGAGTACACCCGCAGCCGGATCGCCGGTGCGCTCGCCCCCGCGGACGCCGCGCGGATGGTCCAACTCCCGCCCGGCGTCGACGAGAAGACCTTCCACCCCGACTCGGGCGGCGACGAGGTACGGGCCCGGCTCGGCCTCGCCGGCCGGCCGGTGGTGGTGTGTGTCTCCCGGCTCGTCCCGCGCAAGGGCCAGGACACCTTGATCGAGGCGATGCCGGCCGTGCTGTCCGCGGTGCCCGACGCCGTCCTGCTGATCGTCGGCGGCGGCCCGTACGAGAAGGACCTGCACGCGCTGGCGGCGGCCAAGGGCGTCGGGCACGCGGTGCGCTTCACCGGTGCGGTCCCGTGGGAGGAGCTGCCGGCGCATTACGGCGCGGGCGACGTCTTCGCGATGCCGTGCCGCACCCGCCGGGGCGGGCTCGACGTCGAGGGCCTGGGCATCGTCTACCTGGAGGCCTCCGCCACCGGGCTCCCGGTGATCGCGGGGGACTCCGGAGGGGCACCGGACGCGGTCCTGGACGGCGAAACGGGCTGGGTGGTCCCGGGCGGCGCCCCCACCCCCACCGCCGACCGCATCATCACCCTCCTCCGGGACCCCGCCCTGCGCCGCACCATGGGCGAACGGGGCCGCGCCTGGGTGGAGGAGAAGTGGCGCTGGGACTTGCTGGCGGAGAGCTTGAAACACTTGCTGTGACGCTGCGCTTTGGTTTTGCTTCCCACGTTTTTGGCTTTCCCGCCGCGGGTGTTGCTCGTCGTTCGTCGCCCGCTTCGCGGTGCGCGCGCCGTGGCGCCTGCGGCGGGCGGTGCCGCTGCGCGGGGCTGTTGGGTGCGGTGACGGGCCTCCGGGGCCTGTTGTGTGGACTGCTTCGCTTTACGTCCACACAACAGGCCCCTCCGGCCCGCCCCCTCCCGTGAGTGGAGTGAGTGACGGTGGGGGTGAACGTGGCTGGTCGAGTGCGCCTAGCCGCCTTGGGGTCGTACCGAAACGGCCATCCGTGGCCCGCCCCCACCCACCGTCACTCACTCCACTCACGGGAGGGGGCGGGCCGGAGGGGCCTGTTGTGTGGACGTAAAGCGAAGCAGTCC
>NZ_SDIG01000198.1:0-10642 GCF_004122755.1 Streptomyces sp. TM32 | reverse complement strand
GTCTCCGGCCTGGCCGCCGCTGCCGGAGGGGGTGGTGGTGGCGGTGAGGGGTGCCGAACGGGCCGATTCGCCGGCCGCATTGGTGGCCGAGACCTGGAAGCGGTAGGAGGTGGCGGCGGCCAGGCCGGAGACCGTGGCCGACGTGCCGTTCACCGACCCGTACTTGGTGCCGTCGCGGTAGACGGTGTAACCGGTGGCGCCGGAGACCGGGGCCCAGGACAGGGCCACGGAGGTCGGGGTCACCGCGCCGGCGGTGAGGCCGTCGGGCGCGGCCGGGACCTGTGGTCCGGGGTCGGTGCCGCCCCCGCCGTCGGGTCCCAGGACGCTGAAGTCGTCGGCGTAGTAGGCGGGTTGGCCGTACCAGCCATGGGTGTAGACGGTGACCGAAGTGGTGGCCGGGCCCGTGGTGAAGGTGGTGCTGAGCTGCTGCCAGCCGGTGGCGGACGGGGTCCAGGTGGAGGTGTCCGTGGTGCCGGTGCCGGAGGCGCCCAGGTAGACGTAGGAGCCCTGGACGTATGCGCTGAGCCGGTAGGTCGCGCCGGGCTTGACGGCGACGGTCTGGGAACAGGTGGCGTTGTCGGAGGCAGTGGGGGTGGCTTCGAGGGCGCCGGTGCCGCTGTGGACGGGGGAGCCGGTGGTGCTGCCGCTGCCCGCCGAGCAGGTCCAGTTGCTCAGGCCGGATTCGTAGCCGGCGTTCCTGGCGGCGTTGACGTCGTCGGCGGCGGCCGGGGTGGAGGCGGACAGGGTGGCCGCCGCGGCGGCGAGGGCCGTCAGTGCCGCCGCGAGCACGCGTCTGCGGCGGGCCGGCCGGGTGTGTGGTGTGCGAGGCATGGCTGTCTCCAGTGCCGTAGGGGGGAACACGGGGAGAACTGCAGCAAGACGGTGGCCACCGCTCCTGGCCACAGAATGGTTCAGACCAATGGGGTGGTCAAGAGGTCTGGCGCGATGGGGACTTGTGCATCGGCCGCGGATCACCACCCGGGGCGGTGGCGGTCACGGACCGCCAGTCAGGGACGCAATGGCCTTGCAGCGTAGGGAAGTTGGCGCTCCGTACACCTGTCCTCCGGCACCGTCGTCCACTACCGTCCCCGTCGCCTCGTCGCACGGGATGGGCGGGACGCGGAGCGATCGGTAGCGAGGGCCGTCGACTGGGAGGTCGAGCGTGGCACCGGAGTTGTCTCGTAGACGGGTACTGGGCGTGGGGGCCGCGGCGGTGGGGGCGGCGATGGGCGGTTCGCTGCTGCCGCCGTCGTTGCAGCAGGCGCTGGCGGACGAGGCGGCGCGGCCGGCGCGGGGCGGGGGAGGGCTGGCGGACGTCCGGCACGTCGTCGTGCTGATGCAGGAGAACCGCTCCTTCGACCACTACTTCGGGACGCTGCGCGGCGTCCGTGGCTACGGGGACCGCAACGCCGTCGAGCTGCCCGGTGGCCGCAGCATCTACGAGCAGCCCGGCCTGCTGGGTCTGGGCACCGTCCTGCCCTTCCCGGTGCGGGCGGCGGCCGCGGCGCAGAAGAAGGACCTGCAGTACATCGGGGCGCTGGACCACAGCTGGTTCGGCGGCGCGGTGGCCTGGCACGGCGGCTGGATGAACGGCTGGGTCACCGCCAAGACTGCGGCCACGATGGCGTATTACGACCGGCAGGACGTCCCGCTCCACTACGAGCTGGCGGACACCTTCACCGTCTGCGATGCCTACCACTCCGCCATCCACTCCTCCACCAGCCCCAACCGCAACCATCTGGTGAGCGGGTGGACGGGCTTCGAGCCCAACGGCAAGCGGGCGGTGGGCAACGACGCCTACGAGGAGGACACCCACACCGGCTACACCTGGACCACGTATGCCGAGCGGCTGGAGAAGGCCGGCCGCAGTTGGCGGGTCTACCAGGAGTGGGACAACTTCACCGACAACAACCTGGAGTTCTACGCCGTTTTCAAGGCGGTCGCGAAGAAGGCCCTGGTGAAGGTGGACGGGGTGCACACCATGACCGCCTTCTACACCAAGCTGGCCGGTGCGGACGAGGCCGGGCGCACCCGGCTGACGGCGCTGCTGGAGGAGGGCGTCCGGGGCCTGGACCGCGGCGAGCGGAGCCTGTTCGAGCGGGCGCTGCGGCGCGGCGGGCCGGGCAGTACCGCGACCGCCTTTGCTGCCGATGTGGCGGGCGGCACGCTGCCCGAGGTGTCCTACCTCGTCCCGTCCGCCGCGGATTCCGAGCACCCCGGCGCGTCCTCGCCGGCCGCGAGCGCCACCCTCGTCTACAAGGTGCTGGACGCGCTGGGCAGGAACCCGGGCGTCTGGCGGCACACCGTGCTCCTGCTGACCTACGACGAGAACGACGGGTTCTTCGACCATGTGCCGCCGCCGGTGCCGCCGCCGGGGACGGACGGGGAGTTCTGGGACGGGCTGCCGACCGGTCTGGGCATGCGGGTGCCGATGCTGGTCATCTCGCCGTGGTCGGTCGGCGGCTACGCCTGCTCGCAAGTCTTCGACCACACCTCGATCACCCGGTTCCTGGAGCGCTGGACGGGGATCAGGGAGCCGAACATCAGCGCCTGGCGGCGCACCGTCTGCGGGGATCTGACCTCCACCTTCGACTTCTCCCGCGGGCGCGGACAGCCGGCGGTGCACCGGCCCGGCCCGGTCCCGGCGTTCAGCGGGCGCTGGTCACCGTGGCCGCCGCTGCGCCAGGAACTGCCCCGGCAGGAGCCCGGCAGTCGGCCGGCCAGGGCGCTGCCGTACCAGCCGGACGCCGACGGCGGCTTCGACCCGGGCGCCGCGGTCTTCCGGATGGCCGTGCGCAACGCCGGCCGGGCCGCCGTACCTCTGGCGCTCTACCCGTACGCGAAGGAGTGGGACGCGCCCCAGCACCGTGAGGTGCGGGGAGAGGGCGAGTGGGATGTCCCGGTAAGGGGCGGTACCTACCGCTTCACCGTGACCGGACCGAACGGCTTCCGGCGGGAGTTCGCCGGGACGGCGCGGGGCGCGGCCGCGGCCGTCGGCCTCGCCACGCGGATCGACGCCGGTCGGCGCACCCTGCATCTGACCGTCACCAACCCCGGCCGCGCCGATCTGACCTGCACCCTGAAACCGCTGGCCTACGCGGGCGCGGGCTCGGACGCGGCACCGCGCACGGTGACGGTGACGGTGAAGGCCGGGGCCGTCCGCACCGTCGCGTACGACACCCGGGACGCGCACGGCTGGTACGACCTCTTGCTCACGGTCGCCGAGGACGCGTCCTTCCACCGGCGGCTGATGGGACATGTGGAGAACGGGAGGGAGTCGGTGACCGGCTGAGGCGGAGAGGGAGGGAGCGGACGGGGCCGGGGTGACCAGACCTGGGCGACCGGGTCGGGGTGACCGGACCTGGGCGACGGGGTCGGGGCGACGGGACCTGGGCGGTGGGGTCGCGGCGGCGGGGTCGGGCGGGGAGCGGACGCCCGGCCCCGGGGTGCGGGGTGAACGGTTGCCTCTTCACCTTTCTGTGTGGGGAAGTCCACAAAGCGGTCTATCGATCTTTTCGGGCTGCGACCCTGCTCTGAACAGGTGGGACGGCCGCGCCCCGGAGGGCATGCGGCAGCCCGCCGCCCCCCCTTTTCCGCGGCTTCGACGTTTGCTGTTGTCGCCGTTTTCACCGTCCACTGTTCATCCGCGCTCGGCACCACCCGTCCTCGGGAGATATCGACGCACGACCCGGGAAGCAGACGAGGTCCGTGACCGCTCTGGCTCGCTGGTGTCTTAGGCGCCGCATCGTGGTGCTCCTGCTCTGGCTCGCCGCTTTCGCGGGGGTCGCCGTGGCCGCGGGGGTGACGGGGTCCGCGTACTCGAACAACTACGAGGTGCCGGGGACCGAATCCAGCCAGGCCTCCGCCCTCCTGGCGAAGGCGTTCCCCGGGAGCTCCGGGGACAGCGACACGATCGTGTGGCACACGGACTCCGGGACGGTGCGGTCCGCCGGGGTCACCAAGACGATGACGCACACGCTGGAGAAGGTCGCCGCTCTGTCCGGCGTCTCCGACGTGCGCAGCCCCTACGACGGGTCCCAGGCGGGCGCCTCCCACGGGCAGGGCGGGCGGCAGATCAGCAAGGACGGGCACACCGCCTATGCCTCGGTGGTCTTCGACCGGCCCACCGACGAACTGGACGCGGCCCAGGTCCGCAAGGTCGTCGACACCGCGCAGCGCGCGTCCGGCCACGGCCTCCAGGTCGAACTGGGCGGCGCCGGGATCGCGCTGACCGAGGCGCCGCGCGCCCAGCTGCCGGAAATCATCGGACTGTGCGCCGCGGCCGTGGTGCTCTTCCTCGCCTTCGGGTCGCTCGCCGCGACCTTTCTGCCGATCCTCACCGCGGTGGCCGCCGTCGGCACCGCCTCGGCCGGCATCTCGCTGCTCAGCCATGCGATGACCGTCGCCGACTTCGCGCCGATGCTCGGGATGCTGATCGGCCTCGGCGTCGGCATCGACTATGCGCTGTTCATCGTCACCCGGCACCGCAAGGGCCTGCGGGCGGGCCTGTCCGTCGACGAGGCCGCCACCCGCGCCGCCGCCTCCTCCGGGCGCGCGGTCGTCTTCGCCGGGGCCACCGTCTGCATCGCGCTGCTGGGCATGCTGATCCTGCGGCTGAGCTTCCTCAACGGCGTCGCCCTCGCCGCCTCGCTCACCGTCGTGCTCACCGTGGCCGCCTCCGTCACCCTGCTGCCGGCGCTGCTCGGGCTGATCGGGATGCGGGCACTGAGCGGCCGCGAGCGCCGGCAGCTGGCCGAGCACGGTCCGCGCCGCGGGCGGCCCACCGGCTTCGCCGCCCGCTGGTCCGGTTTCGTCGAGCGGCACCCCAAACTGCTGGGCCTGACCGCCGCCGTCGTCATGCTGGTGCTGGCACTGCCGGCCTTCAGCCTCCATCTGGGCACCTCCGACCAGGGCAACAACCCGGCCACCTCCACCACCCGCAAGGCGTACGACCTGCTCGCGGGCGGCGGTCCGGGCGCGGAGCGGGGGAGCGGCTTCGGGCCCGGATTCAACGGGCCGCTCACGCTGGTCGGCACCATGGACGGCGCCAAGGACCGGATCGCCTTCGACAAACTGCCGGACCGGCTGCGGGAGGTGCCCGGCGTCACCCAGGTCAGCGGCCCGGAGTTCGACGGCGGCCGCAGCACCGGCGTGATCACCGTCGTACCGGACAGCGCGCCGCAGTCCCGGCAGACCTCCGCCCTGGTGGCCCGGCTGCGCGGCGAGGTGCTGCCCGCGGCCGAGCGCGCGACCACGCTGGAGGTGCGGGTCGGCGGCATCACCGCGGGATACGACGACTTCGCCGGGATCATCGTCGGCAAGCTGCCGCTCTTCATCGGCATGGTCATCGCCCTGGGCTCGGTCCTGCTGCTGTTCGCCTTCCGCAGCATCGGCGTGCCGCTGAAGGCCGCGCTGATGAACATCGCCGCGGTCGCCTCGTCCTTCGGGATCGTCGTCGCGGTCTTCCAGTGGGGCTGGGGCAGCGAGCTGCTGGGGCTGGGCAGCGCCGGGCCCGTCGAACCGTTCCTGCCGGTCATCATGGTGTCGGTGCTCTTCGGACTGTCCATGGACTACCAGGTGTTCCTGGTCTCCCGGATGTACGAGGAGTGGCAGCTGACGGGCGACAACCGGCGGGCCGTACGGGTCGGCCTCACCGAGACCAGCCGGGTGATCAACTCGGCGGCGGTCATCATGATCGCGGTGTTCGCGGCCTTCATCCTCAGCGGCGACCGGACCATCGCGATGTTCGGCATCGGCCTGGCCTCCGCCGTCGCCCTGGACGCCTTCGTGCTCCGTACGCTCCTGGTGCCCGCCTTGATGCACATGCTGGGCGGCGCCAACTGGTGGCTGCCGTCCTGGCTCGGCCGATGGCTGCCCCGGATCAGCATCGAGCCGCCGCCGGAGCAGCCGGGGGCCGGTGCCACGGCGCCGCCCGGCCCGCGGGACGGCGAGAAGCCGCTGGTGGAGGCCTGAACCAGGGGTGGCGGTCGGCCCGGAGCGGACGGCCTGGAGCCCCGGGGCGGCCGGCCCGGAGCACTGGAGCGGACGGCCCGGACGGCGCGTCGCCGCCCCTCGGCCGCACGCCGGAGCCGTTCTCATCCGACTCTCAGACACGGCACCTACGGTCGCGCCCATGGGAACGACCAGGACGACCGAAAAGCGAACCGACGAGACGACCGTGCCGGCACAGACCGACACGGAGAGCGACGCGGCGACGGACACTGCTGCGATCCCGGAGACCACCGAGGCGGAGGCGGCCGGTAAGGCCGCCGCCAAGGCGGACGAACAGGCCGATGACAACGCGGCCCTCGCCGAGCAGGACGAGGCGAGCGAGCGCGATGCCGCGGCCGAGGACAGCGCGGACGGGGCGGGCGCTCCCGCACGGACCGCCGGCGGGGTCGCCGCCGGTGCCGGTGCCGTGGTCGCCGCGGGGCTCGGCCTCGCCTCCGTGACCGGCACCTGGCTGGGCACGCTGATGGCCGAGCGGCAGACCCTGATGGGTCAGATCGGCCTCCAGACCGGCAAGACCAGGGACCAGATCGCCGCCGTCTACGGCACCCCATGGCACACGACCGCGCTGGTCAACGGCGTCTTCGCGCTGCTCGCCGTGATCGCCGCCGTAGTGGTGCTCACCGGCCGGCGTGCTACCTGGGTGCGGGCCGTGGCCTGGGGCGGGCTGGCGCTCGGCGTCCTGGGGATCCTGATCTCCGCGGGCATGTACCTCGACCTGTTCGCGAGCATGCCCGTCGTCCCGAAGGGCGCCGGAGGCGGCGGTGGCCCGGCGGCGCCGTAAGGAGCCGTGCCCCCGCCGAGCCGCCCGCGAAAGACCCACCGGTCCAGCCGGTGGGTCTTTGTCGTTCCGGGACGGTGGGTGGGGGCGAACGCGGTGGATGCGGTGAATTCACGGGCCGCCGTCCCCTCCCTTCCTCTCCCCTCCCCGACATCACCGCGGCCGGTTTCCGGGATCTCCAGGGCGTGCCTAGGCCATCCCTAGGCATCCTCCCGTCGTCCGGCACCGGCTTCTAAGGATCAGGCCGGCTCGAAGATCGGGAACTCTCCCGATGTGGCGGACCCCCCTTGGCGACGAGGCTGGAGCACCTCGACAAGACGTCGAGGTACCACCTCACCGCCGTCAGGGAGACACCGTGTTCCACTCCGAGCTGGAGATCCGGGTCCGTCACGAAGAACTGCGCCGCGCGGCCGACCGGCAGCGCCTGGTGCGCGAGGCGACCGCGGGCCGCCGCGCCGCCGCCCGCTCCGGGGAGGACGAACCCGAAGGGCGGGTGAGGGCCTGGGGCCGGTGGGCGCGGGTACGCCGCGCCGCCGCGTGACCGCGGGCCGCGCATGACGACCCCCGCTTCGGCCCCGGCGCCGGCCCGCGCTCCGTCCGCCCGGCCCCTGGTGCTCAGCGCACCGGGCCGGGCGTTCCGGCTGCCGAAATCCGCTGCCGGACTGTCAGACCCCTGTGCGATGCTCGGCAGCGTGGAGACCAGGTCCGTCAGTCCCGTGTTCGTCGGCCGCGCAGCCGAACTCACCGCGCTCGGCGCCGCGCTCGCCCGCATCGCGGCGTCCGGCGAGCCGCAGGCCGTGCTGATCGGCGGGGAGGCCGGGGTCGGCAAGACCCGCCTCATCGAGGAGTTCGGCGAGTCCGCCCGCGCCCAGGGTGCGCTCGTCGCGCTCGGCGGCTGTATCGAAATCGGCTCCGAGGGCCTGCCCTTCGCCCCGTTCTCCGCGATCCTGCACACCCTCAACTGGCATCTGCGGGACGAGCTGGCCGCCGCCGTCGCCGGCCAGGAGGGCGAACTCTCCCGCATCCTGCCCGAATTGGGGGAGACGCCCACCGAGGCGCACGACGAGGAGATCGGCCGCGCCCGCCTCTTCGAGCTGACCGCCCGCCTCCTGGAGCGGCTCGCCGTCCACCGCACCCTGGTCCTCGTCGTCGAGGACCTCCACTGGGCCGACCGCTCCACCCGCGAACTGCTCGCCTACCTCCTGCGGGCCCTGCACGACGCCAACGTCCTCCTGGTGGCGACCTACCGCTCCGACGACATCCACCGCCGCCACCCACTGCGGCCCTTCCTCGCCGAGATCGACCGGATGCGCACGGTCCAGCGCATCGAGCTGGCCCGTTTCAACCGCGACGAGGTCCGCTCCCAGCTGGCCGGGATCAACGGCAGCGCTCCCGAAGAGGACACCGTCGACCGGGTCTTCAAGCGCTCCGAGGGCAACGCCTTCTTCGTCGAGGAGCTGGCCCGCGGCCTCGCCGACGGCGCGCTGCACGGCCTGAGCGACCCGCTGCGCGATCTGCTGCTGGTGCGCGTCGAGGCGCTCCCCGAGGACGCCCAGCGAGTGGTGCGCACGGCCGCCGAGGGCGGCTCCACGGTCGAACACGAACTCCTCTCCGCCGTCTGCCGGATGCCCGAGGACGACCTCATCGAGGCGCTGCGGGCCGCCGTCGGCAGCAACACCCTGGTTCCCACCCAGGACGGCAAGGGCTACCGCTTCCGGCACGCCCTCGCCCGCGAGGCCGTCGTCGACGATCTGCTCCCCGGTGAGCGCACCCGCCTCAACCGCCGCTACGCCCAGGCCCTGGAGGCCAACCCCGCGCTGGTCCGGGCCGACGTCTGCGCCGCCCGGCTGGCCAGCTACTGGTACAAGGCCCATGACGCCGCCAAGGCGCTGCCCGCCGTCCTCGCCGCCTCGGTCCAGGCCCGCCGCCGCCATGCCTACGCCGAGCAGCTGCGCCTGCTGGACCGCGCCCTGGAGCTGTGGGACGACGCGCCCACCGAGGTCCGCCAGGGCGTGCGCCCGGTCGACTACACCGAGGCCTATCCGGCCTGCGGCTGCGACGACGACGCCCTGCGCTTCCTCGATCTGCTCGCCGAGATCTCGGTGGCCGCCCGCCTGTCCGGCGATGCCGAGCGGGCCTTCACGATCACCAAGCGCGCCCTGCGGTCCCTGCGCGGCGAGGACGACCCCCTGCGCAGGGCATGGTTCCTGATGCAGCGCTCGCGGCTGTGCCAGTCCACCGGCCGCGGCGACGGCTGGGAGGACCTGGGCACCGCACTGGAGCTGGTCCGCGGCCTGCCGCCGTCCCCGGTACACGCCGCCGTGATGGCGCACGTCGCCAGCTGGGCGATGCTGCACGAACCGGGTCCCGACACCTTCGCGACCGCCGAACGCGCCGTGGAACTCGCCCTGTCCGTGGGTGACGAAGAAGCGGAACTCAACTCCCGGGTGACCCTGGGGAGCCTGCGGGTGGACGCCGGAGACGCCGAGGCCGGCCTCGCGGAGCTCCGCTCCGCCCTCGACCGTGCCGTCGACCGCGGCTACTTCAGCATCATCGGGCGGGGCCACGTCAACCTCCCGTCCGTCCTGGAAAGCATCGGCCGCTCCCGTGAGGCCGTCGAGGTCACCGAACAGGGCGTCGCCCTCGCCACCCGCTACGGCCTCAAGGACCGCACCAGCTGGGTGCTGGGCAACCGCGCCGAATCGCTCCAGTCGCTGGGCCGCTGGCAGGAAGCGGGCCGGGCCGCCGCGGACGCCCGCCGTTTCGCCCAGAGCCCCCGGTCGCTCGCGCTGGCCGCCAACCGCCTCACCCACCTCGCCCTGGACCGCGGCGACCTGGCCGAGGCCGAACGCGAACTCGCCGTCACCCGCGAGCACTACGGCACCCACGACCCCCAGCCCCAGCACACCATCCCCCTCGCGCGGCACGCCCTGCGCATCGCCGCCCGCCAGGGCCGCCTCCTCGACGCCCGCTCCCTCTTCGAACGGGCCCTGGACGCGGGCTTCCCGCCCGGTACCCAGCGCTACGCCTGGCCGCTGTTGTGGTCGGCGACCGCCGCGGAGTCGGACGCCCGGGGCCTGCCGGCCGCCGAGCCGGGACGGGCCGCGGTCCTCGCCGGCATCCGGCAGGCCGCCAAGAAGCTGCCCCGGCTCCTGCCGGTCTGGGCGGCGTACGGCCTCGCGGTGGACGCCGAACTCCGCCGCGCCGAGGGTCGCGAGATGCCGGACGCCTGGGCCGAGGCGGTCGCCGCCTTCGAACCGCTGGAGCGCCCGCACGAGCTCGCCCGGGCCTGCTACCGCTGGGCCGAATCACTGCTGTACGCCGGCGATCGGGCCACCGCCGGGCTACAGGGCCGCACCCCGCGCGAGGCCGCCGTCCTCCTGCTCGCCCAGGCGCACACCGCCGCCGGAACGATGGGTGCCCGCCCGCTCGCCGAGGAGATCGAACTCCTCGCCCAGCGGGCCCGTCTCCCCCTGCCGGGCCTGATACCGGCCGACGACGCCGGCGCCGGCCGCGGTGGGGCCGAGGCGCCCGCCGCCCCCGCCCCGTCCCTCGGTCTGACGCCGCGCGAACGCGAGGTGCTCCGGCTGGTCGCCGACGGGCGCAGCAACCGCCAGATAGCCGACGCACTGTTCATCTCCCCGAAGACCGCCAGCGTCCACGTCTCCAACATCCTCGCCAAGCTGGGCGTCTCCGGCCGCGGCGAGGCGGGTGCGGTGGCCCACCGCCTGCGCCTCTTCGGCGAACCGGTGCCGGGCACGCCCTCGTAGGCCGGTCGTCACCCGACGCGCCGGGACGAGGCCACCTCGCTCGTCCGCAGCCTCAACCGTCCCCACCACCCCCTCCGGCAGC
>NZ_SDIG01000197.1:0-11160 GCF_004122755.1 Streptomyces sp. TM32 | reverse complement strand
GTGGGTGGTTGTGCGCGGTGGGGGGTGGCGTGCGGCGAGGGTTCGGCAGGAGCGCGTCGGGACAGGCCGGCGTGAGGGGCACATGACTGAAGCCCCTTCATGCCCCTCTGCTACTGCGGGCAACGCCCAGGCGGCGACTTGACTTTGGTCATCGCGATTCAGTCCTGGTTGTTGGGTAAAGACTGAGCCATCCCGTTCTCTGGATATGCCAACGTGAAGCGTTGGCGGCACGTGCTTGGAGGCGAACCATGGCCGCCCGACCACTCGTCGCGCGTCAGACCAACCAACGACTGCGGTCGCTCATCCAGGAAGCCTCTCTGTCCAACTCCGCGCTGGCGCGCCAGGTGAACGTCTTGGGAGAGGCCCAGGGCCTGGATCTGCGGTACGACAAGACCTCCGTGAGCCGGTGGCTCAGTGGTCAGCGGCCACGGGGCCGGGTGCCGGCCATCATCGCCGAGGCGCTGAGCGGCAAGCTCGGCCGTACGGTCTCGACGGAAGAGATCGGCATGGCCAATGGCAACAGCGTGACCTGCGGGGTCGGTCTCCACTTCGCCGCCACGGTGGACGACGCACTGGAGCAGGTGCGTGAACTATGGCATATGGACGCCGAGTCCCGGGGGCTTTTGTCACGTTCGGCCATGACGGCGTCGGCCTTGGTCGAACCCAGCCGGGACTGGCTGATCAGCTCCCCGGACCCACAGGTGGCACGCCACCGGCAGCTGGGGCCGCGGGTGGGGATGACCGATGTGGAGTTGGTCCGGGCGACCACCCAGGCGCTGGCCGAACTCGATCACCGGGTGGGCAGCGGCTATGTCCGGCCCGTGGTGGTGTCCTGCCTCAGCAGCGTGCTGTCCGGGCTGATGGCCGGGAGTTACGGGGAGACGACGGGACGACAGTTGTTCGCCGCGGCCGCCCGGCTGACGGAACTCGCCGGGTACACCGCCCTGGACATCGGGCAACCGGGCCTGGCCCAGCGGTATTACATCCAGGCGCTGCGGCTCGCACAGGCCGCGGACGACCGGTGCTACGGCGGTTATGTGCTGGCCGCCGGGCTGAGCCATCTCGCCGTCGGCGCGGGCTGCTCCCGGGAGGCGGTGCAGCTCGCCCGGGCCGCGCAGGAAGGCACCCGGGGCCGGGCACCGCTGTCCGCCCAGGCGATGTTCTACGCCACCGAGGCCCGCGGCTACGCCATGCTCGGCGACGCCCGGATGTGCAAAATACTGGCGGACAAAGCCACGGAGGCGATGACGCAGGTCGTCCCCGGTGACGGTCCCGAGTGGATCGCGCACTTCGACCGGGCCTATCTGGCCGACGAACTGGCGCACTGCTACCGGGATCTCAAGCAGCCACGGCCGGCCGCCCGCCGGGCCGAGGAGGCACTCGCCCGGCACCCGCGGACCCGGGTACGCCGCCGGGCCATCGATCTGCTGCTGCTCGCCACGGTCTTAGTGCAGGCCGGTGACGTCGAGGAGGCCTGCCGGGCGGCGATGGAGGGGGTGGCGCTGCTCGGCAGGCTGAAGTCGGCGCTCGGGGAGCGGTATCTGCAGAACTTCCAGGACGAGCTGCGGCCGTTCGGCGACACCGAGCCGGTGCGCGCCTTCGACACCCTCGTCCTGGAGAGCGGTATGCAGGTGACGCGGTGAGGGCGGTGCGGCGGCGACGAAGGGCCGGTCGTCCGGGTACCGACGGCCGGACGGCTCGTCCCGGCTCGCGGGGAGGCGGTGGGGAGCCGGTGCCGGTCCGGCCGTCGGCGGCGGGAGCCCCCGAAGGGGTGCAGCGGCGGCGTCCCGGTCACCGGCCGGCGACCGGCCCGGCCGCTTGGAATGTTCGGTCGTGGGGTGCTCGCCGGCTTCCCCCTTGCGGAAGCGGGCGTGGCGGGGTGGCGGCCATGGGGAGCGGCCTCAGGGGAGTTACGGCGCCAGGCGCGGGGGGACACCTGCCGCCAGCGGCACCGCCGCCCAGACGGTGCAGCTGCTGTCGGCCTCGATCCTGCGGCCCCAGCGGGAGGAGAACGTGGCGACCAGCTCCAGTCCGCGGCCGTGCTCCTGTTCCCCGCCCGGATGTCGCACCCGGGGCACCGACGCCGAACCCCCGCGGTCGTGCACCTCGATGTGCAGCAGGTCCTCCGACCTCCATATCCGGCAGGTGACACGGGTGCCGGCGGAATACTGGATCGCATTGGTGCACAGTTCCGACAGGACGAGCAGCATGAGGTAACGGGTGTCGTCGTCATGGATGTGCTGTCCGTCGAGCCAGGCGCGGGCCAGGCTCCGGCACACCGGCACCGCGCGCCGCAGCGCCGGCATCCGGAGCTCCACACGCTGCGCGGAACTCCAGCAGTCGGCGGGAACGACCTCGCTTCTTTCCCGGGGCCAGCTCGCTATATGCCGGACGGTCAGCATGACTTCGGCGGAATGCATTGTGGTGGGTAACATGACTACCCCTTTCCTGTGTACCTCATGGACTTCGATGTCGCTTTCGCCTCATGAAGCACTGCCAGCGGCATCGTTCGGGCGATCCGAGCGGCCTTCGAAGTGCGCCGCGCCGCCGGTACGTACCGGCCCGCTTTCGGCTTTGCTTTCCCCTGTTAATTCAAGCAGTGCGGCGGTCCGCCCGGAAGGCGCACAGTGCAGCGAAGGAAGCAGCCGGGGAGGGGGCGAGGTGAAATACTATGACCATAAAAAGACGGTTGCGCCTTTCCGCCAATACAATTGACGGAAAGACGCAACGGGCCGCAGCAAGGCGGCGGCGAGAATGTATCAGGAATCCCGCGGGTTTTGAATGGGTGGCGCGGAAGTTCTCCGGCTGCCTGCCGGAACCGGCGCGGCGGGTGTGCAACACAGCGGCGGGTGTGCGGAGTTCACGGCGTCCGGCGGCCGCACCGGCCACGGGCACGGCGAACGCCCGGCGGACGGGCGTTCGCCCGGCCGCCGGGCGTGCCGTGGAACGCTGCGGCTAGGCCGGGTCTTTCGGATTCCCCGGGGCGGAGAGATCCAGGCCCAGCTGTTCCGCGATTCCGGCCGCGAGGGCGGCCAGCGTCGGGTGTTCCCAGACGAAGTTTCGCGACAGGGTGAGGGTGAAGGAACGGTCGAGGCGTACCCGCAATTCCATGGCCAACAGCGAGTCGAATCCCAGCGACTTCAGCGGCGTCTGCGGATCGAGAGAGCTTTTGCCCAGTCGGAGAACGTCACGGACATGGCCCGCCAGATGGTCTTCCAGAGCGGATCTGCGCGCCAGGCCGGTGGGCAGGGCGGCGAGTTGGGCACGAATGTCGTCGGTGCTCTCGGCGGCCGGGTTCCGGTCCGCCGGCGGGGCCTCGCCGGACATCGCGCTGAAGAACGGGAGATGCCGGCCCGCGGGCGGCACCCAGGTTTCCGGCGGGCCGGGAATCACCCCGGTCTGCACCCGCCGGTGGGACAGCAGCGTCTGCAGGGCCGCCAGCCCCTGGTCGGTGGGGATGGTGCGGTATCCGCGGCGGCTGAAGTCGGTGGCGACACCGATCTCGCCCCACGGGCCCCAGTTGACCGCCACCGTGGGCATCCCCTGTGCGGAGCGCCAGGCGGCGAACCCGTCGAGCCAGGAGTTCGCCGCGGCATACACGCCCTGGCCGGGGTTGCCCAGCAGCGAGGCCATGGAGGAGAACGCCGCGAACCAGTCGAGCGGGTGGTCCTCGGTGGCGTGGTGGAGGTGCCAGGCGCCGTCCACCTTCGGCAGCCACACCCGCGCCAGCTGGTCGTCGGAGACGTTGGTGAGCACGGCGTCGTCCAGCACCATCGCGCAGTGCACCACGCCGTGCAGCCGGAAGCCGTCACTCACCGCGGTGGAGACCAACCGCCGGGCGGTGGCCGGATCGGCGATGTCGCCGAGGACCACCGACACCTTGGCGGATCTGCCGACCGTGGTGGCGAGCGTCTGTGCGACGTCGGGGGCCGGGGCGGAGCGGCCGTTGAGCACGACGTGGCCGGCGCCGTGGGCCGCCAGCCACTTCGCGGTGGCCAGGCCCAGGCCGCGCAGTCCGCCGGTGACGATGTACGCCCCGCCCTCCTGCACCGGCATGTCCAGATCGGGCAGCACCGCCGCGGCCTCCCCGGTGTCGGGCACGGTCAGCACCAGCTTGCCGACATGGTCGGCGGCCGCCATGGCGCGGAAGGCCGTGGTGGCCTCGGACAGCGGATACTCCGTGCAGTGCAGGGGCTTGAGCCGGTTCTCCTCGAACGCGCCGAGCACCTCGCGCCACACCGACGCGAAGGTGTCGGGCCGGTTGCGCTGCAACTCGATCAGGTCGACGGTGCTCAGGGTGACGTTGTGCCGCAGCGGCAGCATGCCCAGCGGGGCGTCCGCCATGATGTCGCGCACCCCCAGCTCCACGAAGCGGCCGAACGGGCGCAGCGTCTCCAGGCCCGTCCGGATGGCCGCCCCCGACAGCGAGTTGAGGACCACGTCGACGCCCTCCCCGTTGGTCGCCTCCCGGGTGCGTTCGCCGAACTCCAGGGTGCGGGAGTCCATGACGTGGCGGATGCCCATGCCCCGCAGATAGCGGCGCTTGTCCTCGCTGCCGGCCGTGGCCAGCACCTCGGCGCCCAGCAGCCGGGCCACCGCGATCGCCGCCAGACCGGTGCCGCCGGTGGCGGAGTGGATCAGCACCCGCTCCCCCGCGGTCAGCCGGGCGACCGACCGCAGGGAGTACCAGGCGGTCAGGAAGGCGATCGGCAGGCCGGCCGCGGCCACCGGTTCGATGCCGATCGGGATGGGGGCCACCGTCTCGGCGGGCAGGGTCACGAACGAGCCGAAGGCCCCGCCGCGCAGATCGACCGCGAGCACCTCGTCGCCCACCTGCACCCGCTCCACCCCGTCGCCGACGGCGCTGACCACACCGGAGCACTCGAAGCCGATCCGGTAGCGGACGTCCAGGTCACCGGGGAGCAGGCCCATGGCGGTGAGCACATCGCGGAAGTTGAGGCCGGCCGCGGTGACCTGGACCTCGACCTCGCCGGGCCGTGGCGCGCGCCGCCCGGTGGCCGCGTACTCCAGGCTCGACAGGTCGCCGAGCCGGGAGGCGCGCAGCCGGAACCCGTCCGCCCCGTACCGCACGGTGCACGGGGTGGCCGCACGGTCCGCCGCGCCGTCCGTCGGGGCATGTTCCAGGCGGGCCACATACCGGCTGCCGGCGCGCAGGGCGACCTCGTCGTCGGGCGCGTCCGCGAGCAGCTCCAGGGCCACCTCCTCCGGCCCGGCGCCCCGGGCGTCGGTGTCCACCGAGACCGGCCGGGCCTCGGGGTGTTCCAGCGCGCCGACCCGCAGCAGGCCGCGCAGCGCGCTCTGGCCGAGGTCGACCTCGTCACCCGGCACGACGCCGCGCGCCCCGCGGGTGACGACGTACAGGCGTGGCGCCCCGGTGGTGGTGGCGGCGATCGACTGCAGCGCGCCGAGCAGCCTGCGGGTGCGCCGCAGGGACTGCACCGTCGGGTCCTCGTCGTCCGCGGGTCCGCACACCAGCACCACGCCGCGCGGGGCTTCCAGGGTGGCGGCCAGGCGGCCGGCGAGGGCGTCACGGAACGAGGTGAGGGAGCTGCCGTCCAGGGCGCGGTCCCAGACGACCGTGCGGGCGCAGTGCTTGCGCAGCGCGGCGGCCAGTGCCTGGGCCGAGCCGTCCGCCTCGCCCACGATGACCCAGTTGCCCGCCGCCTGTCCGCCGTCCGGTGTGACCCGGGGGGCCTGCTGCCAGCCGATGCCCAGGAGCCAGTCGTCGACCGCCGCGGCACCGGGCGCGGCCCGCCAGGCGAACCGCAGACCGTTGACGACGAGGACCACGGCGCCGCTGTCGTCCAGGAGGCGCACGTTGGCCACTATCGCTTCCGGGGTGATCTCGCTGACGTGTGCGTGGCAGTACACGGCGGTGTCGGGGTCGCCGAGGATGCGCAGCGCCTGCATCCGCACCGGCAGCACCAGTGCCGAGTCCTCCTCGTTGATCAGCGGCGCCAGGGCGAGCTGGGCGCAGAGGTCGAGCAGGACGGGGTGCAGCGGCAGCCCGGACGGCGGGGTCTGTGCCTGCCGCGGTACCTCGACCCTGGCCCAGAAGCTGTCGTTGTGGCGGCCGGTGTGCAGGTCGAGGATGCCGTGGAAGGCCGGGCCGTGGTCCAGTCCGCGCCGGCGCAGGCTGTCGTAGAGCGCCGAGATCTCCACCGGCAGCGGATGGCGCACGCTCATCGCCTCGACGGACCGCGGGCGCAGTTCGGGGCGCACGTTCAGCCGGTGCAGCACCGCCTCGGCCTGCCGTTCCCAGCCACCGGTCTCGTTCCGGGCGAGGATCTCGCACTGCGCCCGGTCCGGTGCGGTCAGGGTGACGACGGTGGAGACCTCGGTCTGCGCGCCCAGCCGCAGCAGCTGCTCGAAGTGGACGTCGGTGACCTCCACCTCGTCGGGTGCCGCGCCGAAGGCCTCACAGGCCGCGGCGAGCGCCAGGCCGCAGTGCGCCGCTCCGGGGAAGACCGGGTTGTCGTGCACCTTGTGGTCGGCGAGCCAGGGCAGCGCGTCGGTACCGGCGTCGGCGCGCCAGCTGTGCCGCACGGGCTCGCCGGGGAACTCGGTGTGCCGTCCGGGCAGCGGGGCCCGGGGCGCCTCGGCGGCTTCCGCGGGAGCGGTCGTGGCGTCGACCCAGTGGTGGCGGCGGTCGAAGGTGACGGTGGGGGCGTCCACGAGGTTGCCGTCGTCGTACAGGTACCGCCAGTTCACCGGCACACCGGCGCAGTGCGCGGCGGCGAGCTGGGTGCGCAGCGTGGTCTGCTCGTCCTCCTCACGGCGCAGCGTGGGCAGCACGACGGGGTCGGTGACGAGTCCGGCCAGGCTCCGTTCGACGGAGTGGGTGACGACGGGGTGCGGGGAGATCTCGGTGTAGACCACGTGCCGGTCGGCGGCCGCGGCGGCCACCGCCTCGGCGAACCGCACCGGGCGGCGCAGGTTGTCGCACCAGTAGTCGGCGTCGAAGGCAGGGGTGACACCGGCATCGACGACCGTCGAGTAGAACGGCACCTTGGGCGACCGGGGTGCGAGCCCGGCCAGCGCCGTCCGCAGCGCCGGCAGGACCGGGTCCACCAGCGGGCAGTGCGAGGCCACGTCCACGGCGATCGGGAACACCGGGATCTTGCGGGCCTCCCAGGCCGCGGCCAGCCGACTCACCTCCGTGGTCCGTCCGGCCACGACGGTGGAGTCGGGCGAGGACAGCACGGCCACCGACACCGTCTCGGCGACGCTGTCGGCGAGTTCCTCGCGCACCGTGGCGGCGTCGAGTCCGACGCTCAGCATGCTGCCGCTGCCGGCGATGTCGCTCAGCAGCCCCGAGCGCCGGCAGATCACCCGGACGCCATCGGCCAGGGACAGCGCACCGGCCACCACCGCCGCCGCGACCTCGCCCATGGAGTGGCCGATCACCGCGGCGGGTTCCACGCCGTGCGCCCGCCAGGTGGCGGCGAGGGCGACCTGGAGGGCGAAGAGGACCGGCTGCACCGTGCCGCAGCCCTGGACGGCCTTGCCGTGCCGGACCACGTCGAGGACGGAGACCTCGCTCTGCGCCGCGATGAGCTCGTGGACCTCGGTCAGCGCGTCCAGGAAGGCCGGTTCGGCCTTCAGCAGTCCGCGCCCCATACCGGGCCACTGGGAGCCCTGGCCGGAGAACACCCACACCGGCTGCCGCTCGACCGAGGCCCCCACGGCGCCGCTGACCACCGCCGGGTGCCGCTGACCCGCCGCGAACGCGCGCAGCGAGCCGATGAGTTCGCGGCGTGCGGAGGTCACCACGCCCATCCGGCCGCGGCCCGCGCAGCGCCGCAGCGCCAGGGTGTGCGCGAGGTCGTGCAGCGGGAGGTTCGCGCCGTCGCCCTCCATCCAGTCCGCGAGCCGGGTGGCCGCGGCCGGCAGCACGTCCGGGGAGCCGGCCGACACGAGGAAGACCTCACCGGACGACTGCGCGGGCCGCCCGGAGCTCCGGCGCCGGACGGCCGGGGTCTGCGGGGCCTGCTCCAGCAGGACGTGGGCGTTGGTGCCCGAGAAGCCGAAGGAGGACACCGCGGCCAGCCGGGTGGGCGTCCGCAGCGGCCAGGCGCTCAGCTCGGTGGGGACGAACAGCCGGGTGCCGACTGCCGAGATGGCCGGATTCCACCGGCGGAAGTGCAGGTTCGCCGGAATGGTGCCGCGTTGCAGGCACAGCACGCTCTTGATCAGTCCGGTGACGCCGGCGGCCGGTTCCAGATGCCCCACGTTGGTCTTCACCGAGGTCAGGGCGCAGCGGCCGGGCCCGTTGCCGTAGACGTCGGAGAGGCTGGCGAACTCGATGGGGTCGCCCACCGGGGTGCCGGTGCCGTGGGTCTCCACCATTCCCACGTCCCGCGGATCGACCCCGGACTGGGCCAGGGCCTCCAGATACAGGGCCCGTTGGGCGGTCACCGATGGTGCCGCCAGCCCTTCGGAGGAACCGTCCTGGTTCGTGGCCGAGCCGCGCAGCACCGCGAGTACCCGGTCCCCGTCCCGTACCGCGTCCGTGAGGCGCTTGAGCACCACCACACCACAGCCCTCACCCCTCACGAACCCGTCGGCGTCGGCGTCGAACGTCCGGCAGCGCCCGCCGGGCGAGAGCATGCCCATCCTGGCGAACGACCGGGTGATGCGCTGCTGGAAGGTCAGCGTGACGCCGCCGGCGAGCGCCAGGTCGCACTCGCCGGCGGACAGCGCCTGGCGTGCCATGTGCACGGCCACCAGGGAGGAGGAACATGCGGTGTCCAGCGCCACGCACGGTCCTTGCAACCCGAGCAGGTAGGAGATCCGCCCGGCAGCCACACAGTGACCGTTGGTCAGAACGGCCCCTTCCAGTTCCTGGGGGAGGCCGACGAGGCGATCCATGTAGTCGGTGTAACTGATGCCGGCGAAGACACCCGTGGGGGTGCCGTTCATCCGGTCCGGCGGGAGACCGGCGTGTTCCAGGGCTTCCCAGCTGACCTCCAGCAGGAGGCGGTGCTGGGGGTCGAGGACATCGGCCTCACGACCCGAGACACCGAAGAAGGCGGCGTCGAAGCCCGTCACATCGCGCAGGAAGCCACCCTGCCGGGGGGTCTCTTCCCCCTCCACCGGCCCCGGGAGGCCCCCGGGAACCAGGCGCTGTCTTTCCGCGGGCATCTCGCCCACCGCGTCCCGCTCCTCGACCAGCAGCCGCCACAAGGCCGCGGGCGAATCGGTGTCGCCGGGGAGCCGGCATCCCATGCCGATCACGGCGATGTTCTCTGTTGCGAGTCTGGGTTGCGTCTCGGCTGTCGAGCCGTGCGTGTTGTTGCTCATCGGGGTCTCCGTACGTGGGAGGTGATCTGCCCTTCGTCACACGGCTTCCGGGCTGCCGAGAAGGATGGCGTTCTTCACGCCGCCGACCTGGTAGTTGAAGGACAGCGCGTAGTCGAAGTCGAGCGCGCGGGGGCGGATGCCCGGGACGGGGTCGAAGGGCAGCCCCTCGGCGGGCTGTTCACAGTTGGCCGTCGGGCACACCTGTCCCCGTTCGAGCATCATCAGCGTCATGGCGACGCCCAGGCAGCCGGCCGGTGCGCCGTTGTGGCCGAAGCAGCCTTCCTGGGACGTCATCAGCACCGTGCTGTCGGGCCCGTACAGCTCCTTGACGGCGTTCGCCTCGAAGGCGGTGACGACGGCGTTGCCGTCACTGCCGCCGTGGACGTACGGGACGTCGTCGATGTGCCACCGGGTGCCGAGGCAGCGACGAACGGCGGTGACGAGTTCCGCGCCGGTGTCGTCACATGCCAGGGGGTGAGCCAACCCGTCGCGGGTGAGGGCGGTGGACAGCACCTGGCCGTAGAGGTGCGCGCCACGCCGGACGGCGTGCTCCCGGCTCTCCAAGATGACGGTGGCGGAGCCCTCGCCGTGGTTGATGCAGTCCGCCCGCCGGTCGTAGGGCCGCATCAAGGAGCTGAAGGACGGCAGCAGTTCCGGCATGCCGGTGGGGCCGAGCGAGTCGTCATCCTGCTGCGCCCCGTCCAGCAACCGCTGGATGTTCTCGATGAGGTGGACGTTGAACACGTCCACCCCGGTGACGACCGCGACCTCGACCTCGCCCTGAGCGATCATCCGCCGGGCGTTGCCGATCTGCACCGCCGACGAGGCGCAGCCGCACGAGACGGTGTAGCAGGGGCCTTTGGTGCGGGTCAGCGCCCCCTGGACCAGTGCGACGTCCGACGGCGTCACGGCTTGCTCGGCGGATACGAAAAGCTCCATGGCTTCCGCTGCGGTGGTCTTTCCGGGATCTGCTCTCAGCACCGAGAGATAGCTTTCGACGTTCGCGTCCACACCGCCGCGTCCAACCAGTATTGCCGCTTCGCTCAGCGCCCCGCCGTGAAATGTCAGTCCGGCGTCCGCGGTGGCTTCGGCCATCGACACCAGACCGTAACGGTGGGCCGCGGTGTAATGCCGGGAAAAGAACGGGGGGACATCCGGGAGGCGTTCGTCGAACATCTCCTGGGTGAGATCGACCGAGCCGTAGTAGACCTCGTCACGCTTGAGGCAGCTTTGGCCGTTGGAGGCGACGGCCCACATGTCGTCGGCCGTGAAGACCGGCGCCGTCCGGCCGGGCAGACAGAATCCGACACCGGTGACGACCACATTCCGGCCATCATTTCGGCTTCCGGGGTTCCCTGACACTCGCGTCATGACCGGACTCCTTCACTCCTGAGATTCCGCATGTTCTTTCTCCCTTTGCTTGGCTTTCTTCTGCGGACCGCACAGCACCTACTCGGCGATTCTTGTGCGGTAGCACCAGCGGTAGACGGGGACCGGCTCTCCGCCGACGTCCACGTATTCGCCGTAGAATTCGAAACGTTCGTATCCGTTGCCCCGCAGGACCCTTATCGGGTCGTTCACGGCGTCGCGTGCGTGCTGCGGCAGGGAATTTCCCTCCGGCCCGTCGACGAGGACCAGCATTGTTCTTTTCGCCATGGTGTTCTCCGGTGTTCTGTCGCAGTGGGTTTGTGGGGGCGGGAGAGTGCCGTGGGGGGAACCCGGGTGCAGTCACTGCGGGCTGCGGCCGAGGAGGACGGTGCGCCACCGGACCGGCCGTGTCCGGTGGAGCGACGGGGCGAGGGGGCGGTTCGCCGGAGACGGTGGGTGGGGGGTGGA
>NZ_SDIG01000196.1:0-11199 GCF_004122755.1 Streptomyces sp. TM32 | reverse complement strand
CTGTGGTTCCGGGCGGGCGCCCGCACCCCACCCGACGGCCCCCGACCGCTGGCCGCGCCCCCGGGGCCGGGTGATGCTGGCCACAAGGAGGTGTGCGGCATGGGCATCGAGGAGTACGGCGGTGGGCAGCGCGCCCAGTCCGACGTCCTGGTCGTGACGACGAACGACGTCCCGGGGTTTCACGTGGAACGGGTGATCGGCGAGGTCTTCGGCCTGACGGTGCGCTCCCGGCACCTCGGCAGTCAGATCGGCGCCGGTCTGAAGTCGATGATCGGCGGCGAGCTGCGGGGCCTGACCAAGACCCTCGTCGAGACCCGTAACCAGGCAATGGAGCGGCTGGTGGAGCAGGCCCGCTCGCGGGGCGCGAATGCCGTGCTGATGTTCCGCTTCGATGTCACGGAGGCCGCGGACGTGGGCACCGAGGTGTGCGCCTACGGGACGGCCGTGGTGCTCGCTCCGCTGAGCTGAGCGCACCGGTCCGGGACCGTACGGGCCGGGACCGCACGGATCGCGACCGCACAGGCCGGGACCGTACGAGCCGGGACCGCACAGCCGGCGCGTACGGGCCCGGGGCGCGTCCGCATACTGAAACCCGCTGAGGTGGCGGACCGCGGGTGAGATCCTGCCGCCCATGCTGGGGATAACGGATCTGTCCACGTATCTGGTGGGGCTGGCGCTGATCATTCTGCTGCCGGGCCCGAATTCGCTGTACGTCGTTTCGGTGGCGGCCCGGCGCGGCCCGCGGGTGGCGTACCGGGCGGCGGCCGGTGTGCTGTGCGGCGACACCGTGCTGATGACGCTGTCGGCGGGCGGGGTGGCCTCACTGCTGCAGACCAGCCCGGTGCTGTTCGACGTCGTCAAGTTCGCCGGCGCGGGCTATCTGACGTGGCTGGCGGTCGGGATGCTGCGCGGCGCCTGGGCGCTGTGGCGCGGGCGGGAGGCGCGCCGGGCCGAGCCCGGCGAGGCGCCGCGGGCGGCGAAGGAGGCCGCCGAGCGGCCGTACCGCAGGGCGCTGGTGGTCAGTCTGCTCAACCCGAAGGCGATCTTGTTCTTCATCTCCTTCTTCGTGCAGTTCGTGGACCCCTCGTACGCCCACCCGGTGCTGTCGTTCCTGACGCTCGGCGCCTGGGCGCAGTTGTTCAGCTTCACCTATCTGTCGGTCCTCATCTTCAGCGGGACGTACCTGGCGGCCACCTTCCGCCGCCGCAAGCGGCTGACGGCCGGGCTGTCCGCGGGCGCCGGGGCGGCATTCCTCGGCTTCGCGGCGAAGCTGTCGCTGGCGAGCGCCGGCTAGAGCCGACACGGCGCGCACGCCCCGGAAGCGGGCGGGCGGCGGTCCTTCGGGGCGGCCGCCCGCCCGTTGCGCTTCCACTGGGTGAACCCTGGAGGCCCCATACCCCCTATGCCCTTATTGTCTGGTTCGAGGAGGTATGCCGATGCCCGTGCACGACGTCCACGTCGCCGTCATCTACTACTCGTCGACCGGCACCATCGCCGAGCTCGCCCGGTTGATCGCGGACGCCGCCGAGCACGCCGGCGCCGACGTACGCCTGCGCCGGACCGCGGAACTCGCCCCGCAGACCGCGATCGACGCCAACCCGGCGTGGGCCGCGAACGCCGCCGCCACCGCCGACATCATGGAGGCCACCCACGAGGACATGCTCTGGGCGGACGGGGTGATCTTCGGGTCCCCCACCCGCTTCGGCAATGTGACCTCGCAGCTCAAGCAGTACCTCGACACCCTGGGCGGCCTCTGGCAGCAGGGCCGGCTGGCCGACAAGGTCTACAGCGGCTTCACCGCGAGCGCCACCAAGCACGGCGGCCAGGAATCCACCCTGCTCGCGCTCTACCACACCATCCACCACTTCGGCGGCATCCTCGTGACGCCGGGGTACACCGACCCGGCGAAGTTCTCCGACGGCAATCCCTACGGCACCTCGCACATCGGCGGCCCGGACACACCGCTCGACGACGACGCCCGCACCGCCGCCCGCATCCAGGCGGAGCGCGTCGTGAAATTCACGAAGGCCATCAAACACGGCCTCGCACCGGCCAGTTGACGGGTAGTGGCGACACATGACTCTGCACAAAGGCGCATCGGCATCCGACCGCAAGCAGACCGGGCACCCGGTCAACCCCTTCTACGGCGAGGCCGACCCGGTCGCCGGAATGGAGACCGCACCCCCGCGGCACACCCTGCCGGACGGCCCGCTCGCCCCGCACGCGGCCTATCAGTTCGTGCACGACGAGCTGATGCTGGACGGCAACTCCCGGCTGAACCTGGCGACGTTCGTCACGACCTGGATGGAGCCGCAGGCCGGCGTCCTGATGTCGGAGTGCCGGGACAAGAACATGATCGACAAGGACGAGTACCCGCGCACCGCCGAACTGGAGAAGCGGTGCGTGGCCATGCTCTCCGACCTGTGGCACGCCCCCGACCCGTCGGCCGCCGTCGGCTGCTCCACCACCGGGTCGAGCGAGGCCTGCATGCTCGCCGGAATGGCCTTCAAACGGCGCTGGATGCAGCGCAACCAGGACCGTTATCCGGGCAGTGCCCGGCCCAACCTGGTCATGGGCGCCAACGTCCAGGTCTGCTGGGAGAAGTTCTGCAACTTCTGGGAGGTCGAGGCACGCACGGTCCCGATGGAGGGCGACCGCTTCCATCTGGACGCCGCCTCGGCCGCCGAGCTGTGCGACGAGAACACCATCGGCGTCGTGGCGATCCTCGGCTCGACCTTCGACGGGTCGTACGAGCCGGTTGCCGACATCTGCGCGGCGCTCGACGAGCTCCAGGAGAAGCGGGGCTGGGACATCCCGGTGCATGTGGACGGCGCGTCCGGCGCCATGATCGCGCCCTTCCTCGATCCGGAGCTGATGTGGGACTTCCGGCTCCCGCGGGTCGCCTCCATCAACACCTCGGGGCACAAATACGGCCTGGTCTACCCGGGCGTCGGCTGGGCGCTGTGGCGCGATTCGCAGGCGCTGCCCGAGGAGCTGGTCTTCCGCGTCAACTACCTGGGCGGCGACATGCCCACCTTCGCCCTCAACTTCTCCCGGCCCGGCGCGCAGGTCGCCGCGCAGTACTACACGTTTCTGCGCCTCGGCCGGGCGGGCTTCCGTGCCGTACAGCAGGCCACCCGCGACGTGGCCTGCTCGATGGCCGAACGGATCGGCGCGCTGGGCGACTTCAGGATGCTCACCCGGGGCGACCAGCTGCCGGTCTTCGCCTTCACCACCGCGGACCACGTCACCGCGTTCGACGTCTTCGACGTGTCCCGGCGGATGCGGGAACGCGGCTGGCTGCTGCCCGCCTACACCTTCCCTCCGAACCGCGAGGACCTGTCCGTCCTGCGGGTGGTCTGCCGCAACGGCTTCTCCATGGACCTCGCCGATCTGTTCCTCGCGGACCTGGAGCAGCTGCTGACCGAACTCCGGGAGCAGTCGGGCCCGATGCAGCGCCCGGAGAACGTGGCCACGGCGTTCCACCACTGAGGGTACGGAGGACGCGGAGGGTACGGAGGAAGCACAAAGGTGCCTCACTCAGTTCGCGTGAGCGGCGCCGCCCTCGCCCTCCTCCTCGCCGGCGTCGTCCGGGCCCCCGTCGGGGCCTTCGTCAGGGCCTTCGCCACGGCCCCCGTCCGGCGCTGCCTCCCGCGTCGCGTACGGGTTCTCCGCCCCGTCCGCCAAGACGCCGACGAACGGCTCCCCTTCGCCGGCGAAGACGTACGCCCCGCCCTCGATCCGCTCGATCAGCCCACGGGTCCACTCGGCGCCGCTGTCCGAGGAGTGCACCCACATCCGCATGATCTCGCCGATGTGGCCGAGCTGTCCCGGCCCGCCCTCGGGCGTGTAATTCTCGGTGACCGTGCTCCGCCACTCCTCCAGCGCCCGCACCCGCTCCCTGAGCAGCGCCACCGCCTCGTCCCGCGGCAGATCGACGACGAAGCCGATGCCCGCGCTGAGCATGTCGACCTTCTCGTCGTGCCGGGAGAGCGCGGTGCGCAGCAGGGAGAAGTACTCCGCTTCGCCCGCCGCGGTCAGCTCGTACTCGGTACGCGGCGGGCCGCCGGCGGTGCTGGGCGCGGTGTCATGGGCCAGCAGCAGCCCTTGCCGGGCCATCTGCTTGAGCGCGTGGTAGATCGAGCCCGGCTTGGCGTGGGACCACTCGTGGGCGCCCCAGTACTCCAGGTCATTGCGCACCTGATAGCCGTGCGCCCGGCCGTGCTGCCGCACGGCGCCCAGTACCAGCAGCCGGATCGCCGACATCGTCTCCTCTATCCTCGCGCCCCCGCCGTCAGCCTAGAGGGCCCCGGCAGGGCGCCGGGCTACCCCTGCCGTGCCGCCCGCTCCTCGTCCACGAGCGCAAAGGCCGTCTTCCCGTCCAGGGACTCGCGGAGGATGTCGGCGTGACCGGCGTGCCGGGCCGTCTCCTCGATCAGGTGCAGCATCAGCCAGCGCATCGACTGCCGGGCCCGCGGCGGGAACCACGGCTTCTCGGGCAGCGGGAAGGTGTCGTCCAGGCTCGGTACGGAGCGCAGGAACTCCTCGGTGCGCCGCGCGACGCCGTCCCAGAACGTCAGCATGCCGGCCAGCGTCTCGCCGTCTTCGAGCTGGAAGCTCAGGTGCCAGGTCTCCTCGGTCCGCTCGATGGAGTGCGGCAGCTGCTGCGCCCGCTCCACCCAGCCCTGCTCGGTCTGCGCGACATGCTTGACCAGCCCGGCCAGCGACAGCTCACTGGCGGTCGGCCGCTCGTTCGCCCGGGCGTCGGTCAGGCCCAGGACCGCCCGCCGCAGCCCGCCGCGCTGGGCCTCCAGGAAGGCCAGCAGCGCGCCGGCCTCGTCGCCGTGTGCCTCGGCAGCTACAAAAGTGGGCATGGGCTCCGCCTTTCGTGACATCCTCGGCGGCCGGCCGTTTCGCCGTCCGCCTTTCGACGTCACTCACGCTAGGAGACCTTGCGGTCAGGTTCTGTCCGCAATCCGCGCCCGCTCGCCGCGGGGCGCTCCGCTCAGAACGGGAACTGCGACCGCCCGTGCTGGATGGAGATCCACTTGGTCGTGGTGAAGGCCTCCACCATCGCGTCGCCGTTCAGCCGCCCGACCCCGGAGCTCTTGGCGCCACCGAAGGGCACGATCGGCTCGTCGTGCACCGTGGCGTCGTTGACGTGGAACATCCCGGTCTCGATCCGCTTGGCGAACTGCACGCCGCGCTCGATGTCACCGGTGTGCACGGCGCCGCTGAGCCCGTACGGCGTCGCGTTGGTGAGCCGTACCGCCTCCTCGTCACCGTCGAACGGCACCAGCAGGACGACGGGACCGAAGATCTCCTGCTGGAGCAGCGGGGAGTCCGCCGGCAGCCCGCTCAGCACGCTCGGGCCGACCAGCGTGCCCCGGGTCTCGCCATGGACGAGCGCCGCGGCGCCGTCGGCGACGGCGCGGTCCACCAGCGAGCTGACGGCCTCGGCCTGGCCCTCGTTGATCAGCGGGCCGATATGGGTCTGCGGGTCGGTGGGGTCGCCCACCTTCAGCGACCGGACCTTGGCCACGAACTTCTCGGTGAACTCCCGCTCCACGGCGCGGTCCACGAGCACCCTGTTGGCGGCCATGCAGACCTGGCCCTGATGGACGAAGCGGCTGAAGACCGCGGCGTCGACCGCGTAGTCGACATCGGCGTCGTCGAGGACGACCAGGGCGCTGTTGCCGCCCAGTTCCAGTACGGAGTGCTTGAAGTGCGCGGCGGCGACCGTCGCGACATGCCGGCCGACCTTCTCGGAGCCGGTGAAGGAGATGGTCTTGGGCACCGGGTGCTCGATGAGCGCGTCGCCGATCTCGGCGATGTCGGTGACGACGACATTGAGCACGCCCGCCGGCAGCCCGGCCTCCTCGAAGACCCTGGCGACCAGACCGCCGCCGCAGACCGGGGTGTTCTGGTGCGGCTTGAGGACGACGGCGTTGCCGAGCGCGAGGGCCGGCGCGACGGACTTGATCGACAGCAGGAAGGGGAAGTTGAAGGGGCTGATGACGCCGACGACACCGACCGGGAGCCGGTAGAGGCGGTTCTCCTTGCCGTCGATCGGCGAGGGGAGGATGCGGCCCTCGGCGCGCAGCGCCAGCTGCACCGCCTCGCGCAGGAACTCCCTGGCGAGATGCAGCTCGAAGCCCACCTTGGCGAGGGTGCCGCCGACCTCGGCGGCGATCGCCGCGGCCAGCTCCGCCTCACGGTCGTCGATGATCCGCAGCGCACGCTCGAAGACGAGCCGGCGGGTGTAGGGGTTGGTGGCGCCCCACGCCCGCTGGGCGCGCTCGGCCGCGCGGTAGGCCTGGTCGATCTCCTCGACCGTGGCCACGGGTATGGAGGTCAGCTTCTCGCCGTTATAGGGATTGAAGTCGACGATGTCCCATGAGCCGCTTCCCGAGCGCCACTCACCGTCGATGAACTGATACGCCAACTCGTCGAAGTAGGACATGCCATCCCGATCTGGAGAACAGGGCGCTCAGGGCGCCGTATGGGGGGTGTGCTGACTCCTGATGGCACGCCATCCTACCGACGCGTCACATAAGTTGGAGCAGCCCGCGCAGGAGGTCCCTGGTCTCGGCCGGATTCGGCCCCTCTTCCTGGAGGCGGTCCATCACCCGCCCGTACTGCGCCACCTCTTCAGGCTTGTCCACATAGAGCGCGCTCGTCAGCTGCTCCAGGTACACCACGTCCGGCAGGCCCGACTCCTGGAAGCCGAGCATGGTGAAGGCACCGCTCTCGCCGGCGTGCCCGCCAAGACTGAAGGGCATCACCTGCAGCCGCACATTGGGGCGCTCGGACACCTCGATCAGATGCTTCAACTGCTCGCGCATCACCGCACGTTCGCCGTACGGGCGCCGCAGCGCCGCCTCGTCCAGCACACAGTGGAACTGCGCCGACCGCTCGGCCACCAGCAGCTTCTGCCGCTCCATGCGCAGCGCGACGCGGCGCTCTATCTCGGCCGGACCGGCGTCCGGCATGCCGCGTCTCACGACCGCCTGGGCGTAGTTCTCGGTCTGCAACAGCCCGTGCACGAACTGGACTTCGTAGACCCGGAGCAATGAGGTGGCTCCTTCCAGACCGACATACGTCTGGAACCAGCCGGGCAGCACATCGCTGTAACTGTGCCACCAGCCCGCCACATTCGCTTCCCGGGCCAGGGACAGCAGCGCCTCGCGCTCCTGCTCGTCGCCGACCCCGTACAGGGTGAGCAGATCCTCCACATCCCGTGCCTTGAAGCTCACGCGGCCCAACTCCATGCGGCTGATCTTCGATTCGGACGCACGGATCGAGTAGCCGGCCGCCTCACGGGTTATCCCACGCGACTCACGCAGCCGGCGGAGCTGCGACCCGAGCAGGATCCGCCGCACCACCGACCCGCTCGACTCACTTGCGGACACCTCTCCGACCCTCCTGTGACCCCACCCCGTCCAACAGAGGGCCGCAAGTCTGCCACGTTCGGGCTTCGTTGAGTGCTCATCCGGTTACGGATGTGTGAGGCCCCCGCAAGCCCTCCACACAAATCAGCCGGAAGAATTCGCGACGAACCGGTGCGTGCCCCCGCAATCACGGCACGTGCACGTGCATCTGCCCTTGCATCTGTCTCGGACATTGGGAACCATGGGCGTCGCACGCATGCACGCTCGTGAAAGATCCGCCAGATCCGCCAGATCCGGCTGCCCGGCCAGGGTCATGACGTCCGCGAACGCCAGGAGTGCCTCGCATGGGGACCAAGGTTTTGACCATGCTCGAGCCGTTATGGCAGGGCTTTCCTCCCGTCGACCCCCTGGCCGTCTCCGGATCCGCGTCCCGCACGCTCCCGCCGCGCTATGAATCGGTGCGCAGCGCACGGGCGTTCACCCGCGAGACCCTGCAGGGCTGGGATCTCGACGAGCTCTTCGACTCGGTCGCCCTGGTGGTCTCCGAACTCGTCACCAACGCTCTGCGGCACGCGATCCTCGCCGCCCCGGAGCACCACGACACCGCCCCGCCCGCCCGGCTGCATCTGATGCGCTGGTCCTCCCGGCTGATCTGCGCCGTACGGGACCCGAGCGACGACTCACCGGTCGCCGGCGAGGCGGACTCCGCCGCGGAGTCGGGTCGCGGGCTGTATCTGGTGGACTCCTTCAGCGACAGCTGGGGCTGGCATCCGCTGACCGGCGCCTCCCACGGCAAGATCGTGTGGGCGCTCTTCCGGCTGCCGTAGCCGTCTCCGCACACCGGGCGCACCGCCATCGGCGGGCGCCCGGTTGTCGTGTGCCGACCACCTCGTACCGGCGCTCAGTCCCGTACGAGGTGGTCGAACTCCCCGTCCTTGACGCCGAGCAGCATCGCCTGGACCTCGGCCGGCGTGTAGATGAGCGCGGGGCCGTCCGGGAAACGGGAGTTGCGGACCGCGATGTCTCCCCCGGGCAGCTTGGCGAACTCCACGCAGGAGCCCTGGGAGTTGCTGTGCCGGCTCTTCTGCCATGTCACCTCGTGGAGATCCGTGGCGGCCATGCCGTTGTATGCGTGGGGCACAGGGATCTCCCGGTGATAAAAGGTGTCAACTGCCCCGGAGCATAGCTGCGTTCTCATGCGGATGCATGCGCAGATGCACGTGCACGACAGCCGGTGCCGAGCCGGTCACAGCTCGTCGAGCACCGTCCCCGGCCGCTCACCCCCGACCGCGGCCCCTGATCCGGCGCGCCGTCACCTGGTACGGGTCGCCGCGCCCGAAGCCCTCACGGCCGAGGGAGAGACGTGTGCCACGCCCCTCGGGTTCCAGGGTCCAGGTGCCAGGTGCTCAGGGCTCGGCGGCCCGCCGTGCGTCCGCGTGCAGGCCGCCGAGCAGCACGACGTCGAGCCGGCTCCTCAGCGGGCCCGCTTGCCGTAACGGCGCTCGAACCGCTCGACGCGGCCCGCGGTGTCCAGCACCCGGGCGGTGCCCGTGTAGAAGGGGTGGCTCGCCGAGGAGATCTCGACGTCGATGACGGGATAGGTGTTCCCGTCCTCCCACTCGACCGTCTTGTCGCTCGTGGCGGTCGACCTGGTCAGGAAGGCGTGGTCCGCGGCCCGGTCACGGAAGACGACGGGCCCGTAAGCGGGGTGGATTCCAGGCTGCATCGCGGTCCTCAGCGCTCCTCTCGGAAAGCGACGCGACGGCCGGCCGCCGGGTCGTACGTGCGCAGTTCCAGGCGGTCGGGGTCGTTACGGCGGTTCTTGCGGGTGACGTACAGGTAGCCCGTGCCGGCGGTGGACCGGAGCTTGACGACCGGGCGTAGTTCATTGCGAGCCATGCGGGTAGTATACGGAAATGGTTTCCATTTTCAATAGCGCCGCCAGGGGCTCCGACCGGAAGGACCGCACCGTGTCCGCCCACTGCCAGCTGACCGGCCGCACGCCGGCCTTCGGCAAGTCCGTCTCCCACTCGCACCGGCGCACCCCGCGCCGCTTCGACCCCAACATCCAGCGCAAGCGCTACTGGCTGCCGAGCGAGGGCCGGCACATCCGGCTCGCCCTGAGCGCCAAGGGCCTCAAGACCGTGGACGCCATCGGGATCGAGGCGGCCGTCGCCCGCATCCGCGCACGAGGGGAGAAGGCCTGATGGCCAAGCTGAGCAAGATCGTCAAGAACGAGAAGCGCCGCGCGACGGTGGCCCGCTACGCGGCCCGGCGGGCCGTCCTCAAGGCCGTCATCCGCAGTCCGCACACCCCCGAGGAGGAGCGCACCGCCGCACAGCGCGCGCTGTCCCGCCAGCCGCGGGACGCCAGCGCCACCCGGGTGCGCAATCGCGACAGCATCGACGGCCGCCCGCGCGGCTACTTCCGCACCTTCGGCCTGTCCCGCGTACGGCTGCGCGACCAGGCGCACGCGGGCCATCTGCCGGGCGTCCGCAAGTCCAGCTGGTAGCCGTGGTCCGGCCGCCCGGTGCCGGGCGCGCACCCTGGCCCGGGCGGCCGGACCGTTGGGGGCATACTGGACAGAACGTCCGCCGGCCCCCGACGAAAGCGAGCGCGCCCATGCTCCGCAACGCCTTCGAGCCCTGGCACCTGATCCTGATCCTCGCGGTGCTCGTGCTGCTCTTCGGCTCCCAGAAGCTTCCCGACATGGCGCGCGGCCTCGGCCGCTCGATGCGCATCCTCAAGTCCGAGGCCAAGGCCCTCAAGGACGAGGCGCCCGCCGAGCCGCCCCGCCAGGGATCCACCGGCGCCCACTGACGCCTGGCCGGCCGGCGGCGCTCAGTGGTCGCCGCCCTCGTCGATCAGCCGCCGCACCTCGCGGTCGATCAGGCCCAGCCGGGCCTCGGCGACCAGCGGCACCGCACGCCGCTGCCGCCGCGCCTCGGCGAGATCGATCTCCACGGTGACCAGCGAGGGCTCCCACTTGGGCGCCTGCGCCACCACCGCGCCCCGCGGGTCGACCGCCCGCGAGCCGCCCCAGAACGCCGCCCCGTGCTCATTGCCCACCCGGTTGACGAAGACCACCCAGCACTGCAGCATCTTCGCCGTATAGGACAGCAGGGTGTCCCAGTACAGGCCGGTGTCCATCGCCTCCGGGTCCAGGCTCGCCGCGCTGGCGGTCGGCACGAACAGCACCTCGGCGCCGTCCTGCACCGCCAGCCACGGCAGCGCCGGCTGCCAGGCGTCATTGCACACCAGCGTCGCGCCCCGGCCGCCGGTCCTGGACTTGGTCAGGTCGTATGCCCGCAGCGACTGCCCCGGGCTGACGTGCTTGCGCTCCTCCCAGGCCAGGTAGTTGGGGAGGTACAGCTTGCGGTGCGCATGCAGCAGCGCACCGTCCGCATAGTGCCCCGCCGTGTTGTACGCCCGCAGACTCGTGTGCTCATGGAAGCCGACCAGCACATCGGGGCCGCGAGTACTGAGTTCCAGCAGCCGGGGATCGTTCGCCTCCAGCGACTCATCCCGCTTGAGCGCGCCCAAGTGGTAGCCGTGCAGGCTCAGTTCGGGAAAGACGACGAGATCCACGCCCTGCGCCGCCGACTGCTCGATCTGCTCGCGGGCGATCTCCAGATTCGCCTCCACGTCACCGAGCACGCAGTCCGTCTGCGCCAGCGCAATGAGCATGTCCCCACCTCATCGACCGATGGCTTTTGCGGCCTTCATCCTCATTTTGCCAGAGGCCGCAATGCCCGGCACAGCCCGCGCCCCCCTACGGCTCCGCCCCGCGCGGGGCGGAGCCGTAGGG
>NZ_SDIG01000195.1:0-11205 GCF_004122755.1 Streptomyces sp. TM32 | reverse complement strand
GCGGTAGGGGCCCGGGGATACGGCGAAGCCCCCCGCCCGTGAGGGGCGAGGGGCTCGGTGGTGCCGGAGGCGGCGGTGCCGCGGCTCAGAATTCGTAGTCGGCGATCACCCAGGTGGCGAATTCACGCCACTGTGCGGCGGCGGCCTGGTGGGCCGGATGCTCCAGGTAGCGCGTCAGGGCGTCCGTGTCGGCCACGGCCGAGTTGATCGCGAAGTCGTGGGCGATCGGGCGGTCGGTGATGTTCCAGCCGCACTCCCAGAACGTCAGCTCCGGAATCTCGCCCTCCAGCGCCGCGAACGCCCGCGCACCGGCCTGGACGCGCTCCTCGTCGCGGGAGACGCCGTCATTGAGCTTGAACAGGACCAGGTGGCGGATCACAGCGGCCTCCGAGGGGGGCGGGGCGCAGCCGGACCGGGGCGGCCGGCTGGGTAGGGGCGGGCGCCGGCCGATCGCGGGTCGGCCCCTCGGGCGGCGCCGGCGCCGCCGGTCGGATCCGGCCCCTGGAGCGTGTCCGCTCTAGCTGATCAGCTGGGTCATGAACTCGCCCACGCCCTGAGCGGCGGACGAGATGCCCTCGAAGCCTATCTGGACCAGGTCGGCGGCCCGCTTGGGGGTGGTGATGATCGTGTACAGCACGAAGACGATGAGGATGTACAACGCGATCTTCTTGGCCTGCGCCATCAGCCCGACTCCCCTACGCAGTCCCTTGCGGCAGTGCCTGCAGTTCCCGTCTGCAGTCGGGCGAGTGTAACCACACGTGTTCGATCGCGGGAGCCGGGCCGGCGGGGCGGGCGCCGGTCCGGCCGCGCGATCCGACATCCGTCACTGATCTCTACTTTATGGACCAAAGACCCCCCAAAGGGGGCCCTTTGCCTGCCTGTTGAGGCGGCTCCCGGCGGCACCATGGGGAGCGTGGCCCGCTGGATCTGGCAGGAATTCAGGGGGCCGGGAGGGACCTCACTGCGGGGTCCACGCCGACCGTCCCCGGACGGCGGCGCGGACTTGGGGGTTCGTCCGCATCGGGGGGAGCGGTCGTCATTCGACGCCGCTTCCCCCGCCCGACCAAGCCCCGCCTCGGAGCCGCCCCCGGAGACCATCGGGGGCCCCTGGACACCGGCCCGAGGCGGGGCTCCGTCGTGCGTGCCCGGAGGCCGGCGGCGGTGTGCCGGACTCGTACGCGGCCGGTGTGACGTGCCCTTCTCCCGCGGCCGCAACCAAGACGAAGTGCCCCTGCGTCCTCCACCCCGTACGACTCGGATGTCCCCGGCGCTCCGCCTCGCCGGGTCCGGACGGGCCGGCATGCATCATGTACGCGACACAACGGAGCGCGGCAGCGCGTCGCGCTGCGGCGTGCGGCCGCGTGGGGACCAGAAAGGAACACGGGCTCCAACGATGAAGATCGACTGGGACCGGCGTACCTGCGCGCGCCGCGGGCACATCACCTACCTCCCGCAGGAGGAGCACCTCCGGGAGAGGCTGCACGCCGCCACCGCCCTCGGCGAGGCCTGGCGCTGTCTGCGCTGCGGCGATTTCGTCCTCGGCGACCCGCACGGCTCCGGTCCGGCCGCCGACGCCCCGCTGGTCCCGCGCGGCAAGGTCCTGCGTGATCTGTTCATCCTGCGGTTCCTGGCGGTCGAGCGGGCGGTGCGCGGGGTGTTCATCGTGCTGGCCGCGGTCGGCGTATGGCAGTTCAGCAACCAGAAGGACGCGGTCCGCCGGTTCGTCGACGAGTACATCGCGGTGCTCCGCCCGGTCGCCCGGCACTTCCACTACGACCTGGACCACTCGCCGGTCGTCGGCACCATCCAGAAGACCTTCGGCTACCAGCACTCCACCCTGCTGCTGGTGGCCGGGCTGCTGCTGGCCTACGCCCTGGTGGAGATCGTCGAGGGCGTCGGCCTGTGGCGCGCCAAGCGGTGGGCGGAGTATCTGACGGTGGTGGCGACGGCGGCCTTCCTGCCGCTGGAGATCTACGAGCTGACCGAGAAGGTCAGCTGGCTCAAGATCGCCACGCTGGTGATCAACATCCTCGCCGTGCTCTACATCGCGGTCACCAAGCGGCTGTTCGGGCTGCGCGGCGGCCGCGCGGCCTTCGAAGCGGAGCGGCACAGCGCCTCCTTGCTGGAGGTCGAGACCTCGGCCGGAGTACCTGCCGCCGCCCATAATGGCTGAACGCTCGATCCAAGGGGGAACCACACCATGTCCATGAACTCCGCACCGTCCCGGCCCGATTCGTCCCGCGCGACGGCCCGGCCCGCCACGCAGGAGCGGACCGCCCCGCGCATGCCGCGGCGGCGGCCGGCCGTCGTCCTGGCGCTGCTGGTCGGCCTGCTGGCCGCGGCCGTCGCCCCGGCAGCGGCGGCGGGTCGCGGCGCGCCGGACACCGCCCGGGTGGTGACCACCGCGAGCGCCCCGGGCCACGACGCCTCGGTACGGGCCGCGGCCGTCCCCGCGCGGGCCGCCGCCGACCACCGGCACACCACGCAGCTCACGTCGGCCTTCAAAATCAAGAAGTCGAAGTGGAAGTCGAAGGCCAAGAAGAAGGGCGGCTTCTTCAAGAAGCTCGGCATCTTCCTGGTCGTGCTCTTCATCCTCTTCCTCGTCGTCGTGGCCCTGGTGATCTGGCTGATCGTGCGCTTCTTCCGCCGCGCGGGCCGCAACCGGCGCAACGGCTAGCGCCGAGAGGCCAGGGTCGGTAAGGCCGCTCCCGCTCCCGTCCCCGGCCCCATGCCCGTGAACAGCCCGTCAGCTCGCTCTCTGCGACTGCCTCATTCCTCGTTCCCTGACTGGATCGCCCGGACCGCCCCACCGATGGCCTCCCGCAGACGGTCGAGGTCGCACTCCTCGCCGAGCACCATGCGCCGCAGCTGAGGCATGCCGGCGCTCCAGCTGGCCAGGGCGAGGGCGAAGAACACCTGGGCCCGGGCGCTGTCGCGGGGGGCGCCGCCGGCCTGTGCGGCGTGGATCTTGTCGCCGTAGTGCCGGGTGCGCTCCTCTTCCCCGGGTACGGGGCCGTCGCCGACCTCCAGCGCCTCCCACATCACCAGGCGCAGGGTCTCAGGGTGTTTCCGGTGGTGGTCGAAGAGACGCTCGGCGTAGGCGGGCAGATCCTCGGAGGGCGGGACGGCCTGGGCGAGGTCGGCCAGGGCCCGTTCCAGGACGACGCCGAACAGCTTGTTCTTGTCGCCGAAGTAGTCGTAGATCGCGCGTTTGTTGGCGCTGGCGGAAGCGGCGATGCGGTCCACACGGGCACCCGAGACGCCGTGTGCGGCGAACTCCTCGGTTGCCGCCACGAGGATGCGTTCCCTGGTCGCTGCGGAGTCGTAGGGCATGGGCGCAGTGTAAACGAACCAGTTGGTTTGAAATGCCCGGGGGTGTATGTCACCGTGGAAGCGAACCATCTAGTTCGTTCGATTGGAATGCCTCGTGTCCCGCACTGATCCATCCGCCTCGGCGGCCTCGCCGAGGCTGTCCCGCAACCTCCTTCTGATCATGGCGCTGGCCTGCGGTGTCGCCGTGGCCAACGCCTACTTTCCGCAGGCGATCACACCGCTGATCGCCCACGGCTTCCATATCGGCGAGGCCACGGCGGCCACCCTGGCCACCGTCACCCAGCTCGGCTACGCCGCCGGACTCTTCCTCCTCGTCCCGCTCGGCGACCGCCTGTCCCGCCGTCCGCTGATCACCGTGCTGCTGGGCGTGACCGCACTGGCCCTGGTCGGTGCCGGCCTCGCCCCGGCCACCGGCCCGCTGCTCGCCGCTGCGGTCGTCGTCGGCCTGGCCACCGTCGTCCCGCAGATCATGCTGCCGATGGCCGCCGGCATGGTCGCCCCCGAGCGGCAGGGCGCCGTCACCGGCACCCTCCAGGCCGGACTGGTCGGCGGCATCCTGCTGGCCCGCACCTTCGGCGGCGTGCTCGGCGAGCAACTGGGGTGGCGCGCCCCCTACCTGGTCGCCGCTGCCTTGACCGCGCTGCTGGCCCTGACCCTCGGCTGCGCCCTGCCGCGCAGTGCCCCGGCCGTGCGCACCCCCTACCCGACGCTGCTGATCGACACCCTCCGGCTGCTGCGCGGCGAGAGACAGCTTCGCCGTTCGGTCTACTTCCAGGTCACCCTCTTCGGCGCCTTCAGCGCGGCCTGGACCGCCGTCGCCCTGCTGATCACCGGCCCGCGCTACGGCATGGGCACCCAGGCCGTCGGCCTGCTCGCACTGATCGGCGCGGCCAGCGTGTTCCTGGCTCCCGCTGCCGGGCGCTCGGTCGACCGCTACGGCGCGGACCGCGTCAACCTGTGGTGCATCCTGCTCGGCCTCGCCTCCGGCGCTGTGCTGCTGACCGGCCTGATCGGCGGTGCGGCGGGCCTCGTCGGCCTCGGGGCCGGACTGCTGCTGCTCGACGTGGCCGTGCAGTGCGGACAGGTCGCCAACCAGGCCCGCATCTTCGCCCTGCGTCCCGAGATCCGCAGCCGCCTCAACACCGGCTACATGACGTGCGGTTTCCTCGGCGCCGGTGTCGGCTCCTGGCTCGGCACCCGCGCCTGTGCCCAGCTGGGCTGGGGAGCCGTGTGCGCCCTGATCGTCCTGGCTGCCCTCATCGCCGTCGCCGCCTGGCGGTACGGCCGCCGCGTCGTCCGCGGCCGTCCCGAGACTCCCGGCAACACGGTGCCGAACCATGACGTATCGCATGATGCCGGACTTGCGAGCCGATGACCCCGGGCCGCCGGCCGATGAGATCGCACGAGCTCGTCAGGGGCTCGCAAGAAGTGCGGAAGCGGCCGGAGACCAGCGGTCGTTGGGCATCGGCCCTCGTCCATGGGCGTTCCCGTAGCTCCGCCGTCCGGGCCATGGGCCCGAGGAGTACCAACCGGGTGGCCGGGGCCGAGGGGCCACGAACTCCCGGTAGCGGCCCCAGGGTTGGCCTTCGGCACGACGAAGAACCGCCCCTGACCTGTTTTCGCAGGTCAGGGGCGGTTCTTTCGAGCGGTAGCGGTGGGATTTGAACCCACGGAGGAGTTGCCCCCTCACGCGCTTTCGAGGCGCGCTCCTTCGGCCGCTCGGACACGCTACCGAGAGAGAGCTTAGCCCACGGGTGGCCGTGCGCCGAAATCGGATTCCGGGAAGGGGCCGCCGAGGGATCGCCGCGCTGGTCAGCGCTCGCGGAAGAAGGCGGTGAGCAGCTCCGCGCACTCGGCTTCGAGGACCCCGGTGACGACCTCGGGGCGATGGTTGAGACGACGGTCACGGACGACGTCCCACAGCGAGCCGGCCGCGCCCGCCTTGGCGTCGCGGGCGCCGTAGACGACCCGGTCGACGCGGGCGAGCACCAACGCACCCGCGCACATCGTGCACGGTTCGAGGGTGACGACGAGCGTGCAGTCGGTCAGCCGCCAGTTCCCGACGCTGTCGGCCGCCGCGCGCAGCGCGAGGACCTCGGCGTGGGCCGTCGGGTCGCCGGTGGCCTCGCGCGCGTTGTGGCCGGTGCCGAGGACCGTGCCGTCCGCGGACAGCACGACGGCGCCCACCGGGACATCGCCGGTCCCGGGAGCGCGGGCGGCCTCGTCCAGCGCCTGCCGCATCGGTGCGATCCACGGATCGCGCAGCGGGTCGGGCGCGGGGGAGGGAAGAGAGGCGGAAGGGGGGACGGTCATGCCCCCAGTGTCGGGGACGTGACCGGGGGCCGGGCCCGCCCCTGGGTGCGGGGGCCCGGCCGGGCCGTTCAGCGCACGGCTTCGAGGACCTCCGTGCAGCCCAGCGAGTCGGCGATGGTGCCCAGCGCGTCGCCGTCGAGGGCCAGCAGCTCCTGCTCGCTGACGCCCAGGTCGGCCAGCAGGGCGGCGTCGCCGAGCGGACCGCGCGGCGGGCCGTCCGTGCCGTTCACCGCCTCCAGGGTGTCGTCGTCCACGTTGTCGTCGGGGTCGGGTTCGCCGTCCTCCGTGCCGTCCAGGTCGAGGCTGTCGAGGTCGTCGGCCGCATCGTCCTCCTCGCGGCCGAGCAGCTCGTCGGTCAGCATTGCCCCGTACGAGCTTTTGGCGGCGGCGGCGGCGTTGGAGAGGAAGACCCGTGGGTCGTCCTCACCGTCCACCCGGATGACGCCGAACCAGGCGTCCTCCTGCTCGATGAAGGCCACCACCGTGTCGTCGTCGACCGCCGCCTCTCGGGCCAGATCGGCCAGATCGGTCAGCGTCTCCACATCGTCGAGCTCCGTATCGCTCGCTTCCCACCCGTCTTCGGTGCGCGCGAGCAGTGCGGCGAAGTACACCGTGACTCTCCCACTGGTCATAGGCGTGCCGGGCCGGGCGGGGCGGCGCTGCACGCCGTTGGTCCCGCCCCTTTCGGAATCGTGGCAGAAACATCGCCGTCGCGCGGGGTCTTCGGGGCTGCGTCGTGCGGAGGTTGTGAGAGATGTCGCTCACGTGCCGCAGCGCAGACGGGGGCGCGGGGGTGTTCCGCTACCAGCGGAATGTACGCATCCGCATGGCCTGGCGCATGCGTTCGGCCCGGGCGCGGCGTGGCTGGACGCGGTTGCGCAGCTCCTTGGCCTCGTGCAGTTCGCGCAGAAATTGGGCACGGCGCCGTCGGCGCGCCGCTTCCGTCCCGTCGTCCGGGGCCAGGTCCTGGCCGCCGGGGACGGCGTCGTTCGAGTCGTCGGTCCGATTGCGGTCGAGCACGCGCACACCACCTCGGGCGGAATCGTCGCCCTCCGGCAGAAGAGCCAATCGGGCGTACGTGCCCCCTTTCCCTCCTTTCGGTGGTTTGATGCCCGTCACGTGCGGCGGTTGCGCCGGTCGGCCGGGCACTGCAGGGCGGGCTCCGGGGCCTTCCGGCTCGGTTACTGTCGAGGGCATGCGGATCCACGTCGTCGACCACCCGCTGGTGGCGCACAAACTCACCACACTGCGCGACAAGCGCACCGACTCCCCTACTTTCCGGCGGCTCGCCGACGAGCTGGTCACCCTGCTCGCCTACGAGGCCACCCGTGATGTGCGCACCGAGCGGGTCGACATCGAGACCCCGGTGACGGCGACCACCGGTGTGCGGCTCTCGCACCCGCGTCCCCTGGTCGTACCGATCCTGCGGGCCGGTCTGGGCATGCTGGACGGCATGGTCCGGCTGCTGCCCACCGCCGAGGTCGGCTTCATGGGCATGGTCCGCAACGAGGAGACGTACGAGGCACAGACCTACGCCACGCGGATGCCCGACGATCTTTCGGGCCGTCAGGTGTACGTCGTCGACCCGATGCTCGCCACGGGCGGCACGCTGGTCGCGGCGATACGTGAGCTGATCGAGCGCGGTGCGGACGATGTCACCGCGATCTGCCTGCTGGCCGCGCCGGAGGGCGTGGAGGTCATGGAGAAGGAGCTGGCCGGCACGCCGGTGACCGTGGTCACCGCGGCGGTCGACGAGCGGCTCAACGAGGCCCGCTACATCGTGCCGGGCCTCGGCGACGCGGGCGACCGCATGTACGGCACGGCCGGCTGAGCCGACCGCGCGCTTCCCGCCTTTCTCACCCGCTCACTGTCCGGGCCCCGCATCACACGTGGTGCGGGGCCCGTCCGCGTACGGTCAGCACTTGGCGTCGGCCTTGGGGGCCGGGGACGGACGGCTCAGCAGGGCCAGGGACTTCGCGGCGTCCTTCTGGGCGGTCAGGGCGGTGAAGGCGTCGCCGATGATCAGGTCGAGGTCGGCGCCCTTGCGGGCGTCGGTCTTCCGCTGTGCGCCGGTGAGCTGGGTGGCGAGCACCTTCATCGGGCCGTCGGCCGCCGTCGCGGGGCCGAGCAGTATCCCGGCCCCCTTGACCTTCTTGTCGTAGGCGGCGGGGGCGTTGCCCACCTTGCCGATCTTGAAGCCGCGCTTTTCGAGCTCGTCGGCGGTGCGCTTGGCGAGCCCGGAGCGCGGGGTGGCGTTGAAGACATTGACGGTGAGGGTGCCGGGGGCGGGCAGCTTGCGGGCCGCGTTCCCGGCCTGGGCGGCCGCCGTCTTGGCGCTGTCGGGGCAGTGCCGCTCGCCCTGGGCGGCATGGGCGGTGTTGGACCGGCCGCCGAACACGTCGATGAGCTGCAGGGTGCCCCAGGTGGCCAGGCCGAGGGCGACGGCCGTGGCGACGATGGTGAGGGCGATCCGGCGACGGTGGCGGGGGCGGCGCATCCGCGGATACCTGTCGCCTGTGATGCGGTACTTACCGCCCATGCCCGGGGGCGTCAGCATGCTCATGGAGCGCAGCGTAGTGCGGGCGGTGGTCCGTGCCTACTAGATGATCAACGCGTGGCGCGAGACCCAACCCAAAAGGGTCAATTCGGACAGGGTGGGTTGGGTGCTGACGGGCGCTAAGAGGGGGTTTCGGCCTGTTGGGCGGGGTGGCCGCGGCGCGTCAGTCGAGTTCGAGCACGCGGGCGTGCAGCACCTGGCGCTGCTGCAGGGCCGCGCGTACCGCGCGGTGCAGCCCGTCCTCCAGATAGAGGTCGCCCTCCCACTTCACGACGTGCGCGAAGAGGTCGCCGTAGAACGTCGAGTCCTCGGCGAGCAGCGTTTCGAGATCGAGCTGCTGCTTGGTCGTCACCAACTGGTCGAGGCGTACCGGGCGCGGGGCGACGTCCGCCCACTGGCGGGTGCTTTCCCGGCCGTGGTCCGGGTACGGCCGACCGTTTCCGATGCGCTTGAAGATCACACGGAAAGCCTACCGGGCGAGCGGCATCGGGCGCAGCCACGCCGCAGCAGTGTAAAAGGATCATTGGTGGCAAATTTGGATCATTGGGGAGCGGCGGCCCGGAGGATATGGCCGGAAGTGACCCGAACGGCCTACGGCGTCACGCGGTGCGGCGGCTTCCGGACGCGCGCCGCGCCCGTAGGTCACCACTGGCAGGCGGCCGCCAGGCTCGGCTGCCAGTACGTGACCGTGGCGGTGCGCGTGTCGACGCGGACCGGGGGGCCGTCCAGGCCGACCTGGGTGGGCGCGGCGCGGGCGGCCAGGGCGACGCCGAACTGGGAGATGCGGTGGTGGCGGTGGCCGGTGTCGCCCCGTCCGCCGGCGCGGGTGACGACCGTGGCATAGGCGGTGGCGTCGGGCTTCAGGAAGACCGGGGTGAGCGGCCGGCTGGCACCGATCGCGGGGAGGGGGCGCCGGCCGTCACCGAACCGCAGCAGCGGGTAGCGCATGCTGGCGAAGTCGCAGGTCCGGTTGGAGATGTTGGTGACGGTCAGCAGCATCCGGCCGTCCCGTCGCGGCATCGGGCCGGCGTGGAACCGGAGCATGTCCGGGGCGCAGGCGGCCTGGCTGCCGGGGGCCGGGGGAAGATTCCGGCCGTCTCCCGAAGGGGGTGGCGAGACGGCGGTGACGGGACCGTCGGCCCGGCCGTCGTAGCCGCGGCAGGCCGTGGCCAGGGCCAGCGCGGCGGCGACGAGGAGACCTGCGACGACGACCCGGCTGAGGGTGGCGGTGAAGGGCATAGGGAGCTCCCCCGGGACGGTGGCGTGAACACGACCTTCGGCGCGGGTGCTGGCGATCCGCTAACGCGTGGCTAACGCGGGCCGGCCCCGGCGGGCCGCGGACTGTCGCGGTCCGGGAACGGGGCGGCGGCTGGATCGATGGAAGGGGCATCAATCTCTCAATGTACGGCCTGAGTTGAGGGGGATGCCCGGTGTGGCGCGGTACTGCTGCTCTCCGGGGTGGGGGAGGCCGACGGGGGCGCAGCGGTGCCGGTGCGGCCCTCGCCGGGCTGCGTGGTCGGCGGGGCCGAGGGGGAGCTCGAACGGGGCGGCCGCGTGGTGCCCGGGGGCACACCGGAGGGGCCGGTGCCGTGGCGCGGTCCTGCCGACGGCCCGCTCGGGGAGGGCGCGGGAGCGGAGCCGCTGTGCGTGGGCGACGGGGCGGGGCCGACGGGGCTCGGCGGCCTCGCGGGCAGCGGCCGGTCCGGCGGGCCCCCGGCGGCGGTCATCAGGTAGCCCACCGCGACGGCGGCGGCCGCGGCAGCCGCCGCCAGTGGCAGCCCGAACCGGCGCAGCCAGGGCCGCCGCGGGCCGGACAGCCGGCCGCGGCGCAGGTGCGGGCCGGGGGGCGCGGCCGGTTGCAGGTCCCGGACGCCGATGCTCTCGGCGCGGGCCGCGAGGGCCCGGCGCAGCCGGTCCTCCACGGGGCGGTGCGGGCCGGTGCCATCGGGGTCGGGGTCCGTGGCGCCGCCCGTGAAGCCGGGTCCGGGGCCGGGGCTCGTGCCGCCGCCCGTCCTGCCGGGGCGCATGCCGCCGGCGCCGCCGTCCTCGCCGGGTGGGCCTCCGGTGCGGCCGGCACCCGTGCCGGAGCCGTTCATGACCGCGCCTCCAAGATCTTCTCCAGCGAGTCCAGGGCGCGGCTGGCGAGGGACTTCACCGAGCCGCGGCTGATGCCCAGCGTCGTCGCGATCTGCGCCTCGGTCAGATCGCCCCAGTAGCGCAGGACGAGCACCTCCCGGCGGCGGGCGGTCAGCCCGCTCAGCGCGGCGAACACCTCCCGGTGCTCCTCGTCCAGCACGATGCGCTCCTCGGCGGACGGTGCATTTGCCTCGTACGGCGGGGTGTAGTCGCGCGCGGTGCGCCGCCGACGCAGCACCGAGCGGGCGGCGTTGACGACCGAGGTGCGCAGATAGGCGAGGGCGTTGTCGACCTCGCCGAGCTGTTCGCCGTGCCGTTTGTAGAGCGCGGCGAACGCGTCCTGGACGACGTCCTCCGCGGTGGCCCGGTCGTCCACGAGCAGCACGGCCAGCCGGACCATGTTCAGCCGGTGGGCGTGGTACAGCTCGCTGATCGTCGGCGGCGGGTCGGGCGGCGCGCCGGCCCCGCAGCCCGGCAACCGGGCGCTGCCGTCCGGCAGTTCGCCGTCCGCCGGATACCCGGCCGGGCGGCCGGGGCGCGGGGCTTCGCGGCGGGCCGGCGCCGGGCGGGCGGTGCGCAGCAGCCACCGCCACAGGGCAGGCCGGAGCCCCGGCACGGCGAGCCGTACCGGGGCCTGCGGACCGGCGGAGTACTCCATCGCTTCCTCGGGACGCAGCGGTCGGGGGCGGGGTTCAGCCGCGCCGCCGACGGACCGCGTAGACGGTGCCGCCGCCCGCGGCGATCAGGGCGGCGGCACTCCCGCCGAGCGTCATGGCGGCCGTGGACGAGGCCCCGGTGTGCGCGAGCTCCCGCTTGTCGCCGTGTCCCTTGGCGGGGGCGGAGGTGGTGGGTGTGCCGGGGTGGGC